>JACPAP010000127.1 GCA_016180765.1 Gemmatimonadota bacterium | reverse complement strand
AAGTAGTCTGCCGACGGGTCACGGATCTCGACCCAGCAGGGTCGCGGTGGTCGGCGCCGGCGTGTTCGGCGTCACCGCCGCGATCGAGCTCGCTCGCCGGGGACACCAGGTCACCCTCCTTGATCCGGGGCCGCTTCCCCACCCGCTGGCAGCCAGCACCGATATCAGCAAGGTCGTCCGCCTGGAGTACGCCCCGGACGATTTCTACATGGCGCTTGCCGAGCGGTCCCGCGACGGATGGTTGAACTGGAACGCCGCCTGGCGGCGGCAGGGCAACCAATCGCTCTACCACGAGACCGGCGTTCTCATGCTGTCCCGGAGCGCCATGGCACCGGGCGGCTTCGAGCATGACAGCTGGCAGCTCTTGTGCGCGCGGGGGCACCGTCCCGAGCGCATGGACCCCAACACGATCGCGCAGCGCTTCCCGGTTTGGCGGTCGGCCCGCTATGTGGATGGTTTTTATCACGCCAAAGGCGGTCACGCGGAGAGCGGGCGGGTGGTCGAGGCGCTGGTGCGTGACGCCCAGGCCGCCGGTATCCGACTCTTGGCCGGCCGGCGGGCCGTCGCGCTGGCGGAGCGTCAGGGGTGGGTGGCGGGAGTTCTAGACCAGCGGGGCGAGGAGCACGCTGCGGATGAGGTGCTGGTGGCCGCCGGAGCGTGGACCGGCAAGCTGCTCGGCTTGGGCGATGCCATCCGGGCAACCGGCCATCCGGTGTTTCACCTGCGCCCGCGCGATCGCTCCTGGTGTGCGGCCGATCGCTTCCCCGTGTTCACGGCGGACATTGCCCGCACCGGCTACTACGGGTTCCCGATCAATCGCGATGGAGTGGTGAAGATCGGCCATCACGGCCCCGGAATCCCGATCGATCCGGATGCCCCGCGATCAGTCTCAGCGGATCAGCTCGCGGGCCTCCGCGCGTTCCTCACCGAGACGTTCCCTGCCCTGCTCGACGCCGAGGTGGTCTACACCCGGCTGTGTCTTTATGCCGACTCGCAGGACGGGGACTTCTGGATCGCGCGCGATCCCAACCGGCCGGGCCTCACCGTCGCCAGTGGCGACAGCGGGCATGGGTTCAAGTTCGCGCCGGTGCTGGGCGAGCTTATAGCCGACACCGTCGAAGCCAAGCCCAATCCGCTGCTCGAGCGCTTCCGCTGGCGGCCGGAGCTGCGCCTGGCCCGGGTACGCGAGGCCGCCCGGTATCACGGCTAAATACCACTCGCTTGCTCGGCCCCGCCGAGCGTACCAGAGGCCCGCCAGGAGCGACCACCAACACCTCCGTGATGGCCTCCCACCGGGAACGCAGCTCGGCAAGCTCAGGGGTGTGGCCGAGCGCAGCCATTGATGATCGAAGGTTGAACCTGTCGTGGAGCGGTTCTACGGCGCCTTGGGCGATGCCTAGTGCCGTTCCAACTTGTTCCGCCTATTGGCTTGCTCACTCGCGAACACTAGGCCCAACAAGTTGGAACGGCACTAGCCGCCGGGCCAGGGCGGCGCGTACTCGAGCCGGGCCTCGATCTGCCTGATGAGCCCGAAGTCCGTCGTATTCCTGGTCACGAGGACCAATCCGTGCTCCCGCGCCGACGCCGCGATGAGGCAATCGTTGAGGAAGCTCCGGCTGAATCCACCCGGGCTTTTCTTCCCCTTCTCGACCAGGCGGACCATGATCAGCGCCGCCCGCGCCCACGACTCGTGGCTTGGCGTGATGACTCGACCCAGCTCCTCGAACGGGGCAATCCAGTCGTCGTAGTACTCACGGTAGCCCGCCTCGCCCCGGGCGCCGGCCAGGATCTCCTGGGCCACGGTCGAGTGCTGAAACAGAAAGGGAGCGAAGCGCCGCTGGAAGGCGGCCAGCGCCTGGTTCCCTTCATCTGTCGTGATGGCCTCCACGTAGAGGTTGGTGTCGATCACGTACTTGGGCACCTACGGCTCCGTCTTGGCCCCGGACGCCTCCATCGCGCCGAAGATGTCGTTCCAGGGGCGCCCCCGTGCGCGCTCGGTTGCCGCCGCGAGGCGTTCACCGAACGCGACCAGATCCAAGGCACGCTCGATGGTCTCGGTCTCGGTCTTGGTGCCGAGCAGCCTCCTGGCCGCATCCAACTTCGATTGCGGCAGCCGATAGTTCTTGCGCTTGGGGGCCTCCTCACGGCTCTGGTCCGACGCCCTGCCGCTGCCCGTTGCTCGAGTCCTTGCCATGAGCTCGCCGCCGCTTGGTGTACATCCTTAATGTACTATCTATACATATCCGATGCAACCAGCCGTCGGCTGTTCGTCCGGGGGGCTGTTCAGCCCGGCCCCAACGGTGGGGCGAGCCGCTACACGGCGACCCAACGGAGGCGCAGCGCATTCCCCACTACCGACACCGAGCTGAAGCTCATGGCTGCCGCGGCAATGATGGGGCTCAGCAGCAGGCCGAAAAACGGGTAGAGCACTCCCGCTGCAATCGGAACGCCGGCGCTGTTATAGGCAAAGGCCCAGAACAAGTTCTGCCGAATGTTCCGCATCGTGGCGCCGCTTAAGCCGCGGGCCCTCGCGATCCCGCGGAGGTCGCCCTGGATCAGCGTGACACCGGCACTCTCCATCGCGACGTCGGTGCCCGTCCCCATGGCGATGCCGACCTGCGCCTGGGCCAGGGCCGGTGCGTCGTTGATGCCGTCGCCCGCCATCGCCACGATACGACCCTCCTGCTGCAGGCGCTTGACCACCTCCGCTTTCTGGTCGGGGAGCACCTCGGCCTGGACCTGGTCGATGCCGAGCTTCCGCGCCACGGCCTCGGCGGTGGTACGGCTGTCACCGGTGAGCATCACGATGCGAATCCCTTCTCGGTGGAGCTGCCGGATCGCCTCGGGAGTGGTCTCCTTGATGGGATCTGCCACGCCCAGCAGCCCGACCAGACGGCCATCCACGGCGACGAACATGACGGTGGCGCCCTCGCGGCGGAGCGCTTCGGCTCGCTCGGCGGCCGTGGCAGCGTCGATCCGCAGCTCTTCCATGAGCTTCGCATTGCCCAGCGTTACCCGCCGTCCGGCAACCGTGCCCGAAACGCCCCGGCCGGTGAGTGCCTCGAAGTCCTCCACGGCGGCGAGCTTGAGCCCGCGCTCTGCTGCGCCCTGCACGATCGCGGCGGCGAGCGGATGCTCGCTGCCGCGCTCCAGGCTCGCCGCCAACATCAGCAACTCATTTGGATCCGCGGCCCCAATCGGGGCCACGCTGGTCAAGCGCGGCTTGCCCACCGTGAGGGTGCCGGTCTTGTCCAGCACCAGGGTGTTCACCGTGCGAAGCACCTCGATGGCCTCGGCGTTCTTGAAGAGCACGCCCATGGTGGCGCCTTTGCCGGTGGCGACCATGATGGACATCGGGGTCGCGAGACCAAGGGCGCAGGGGCAGGCGATGATCAGCACGGCCACGGCGTTGATCAGCGCGTGGGCCATCTTCGGGTGGGGACCCAGGACACCCCAGATGGCGAACGTGACGGCCGCAATGATGACCACCGTGGGGACGAACACGGCGGACACGCGGTCGGCGAGCTTCTGGATCGGCGCGCGGCTCCGCTGCGCTTCGGCGACCATGCGCACGATCTGCGCCAGCAGCGTTTCCGCGCCAACCCGCTGGGCCTGCATCACCAGCGATCCGGTGCCGTTTACCGTAGCGCCGATCACGCGGTCGCCCGGTCCTTTTTCCGCGGGGATCGGCTCGCCGGTGATCATGGATTCGTCCACCGCGCTTCGGCCTTCGAGAACCACACCGTCCACCGGCACCTTCTCGCCCGGGCGCACGCGCAGCCGATCGCCGGGCTGTACCTGATCGAGCGGGACGTCCTCCTCGCTTCCCTCGTCCTTGAGCCGGCGCGCGGTCTTGGGGGAGAGACCGAGCAGCGCCTTGATCGCCGCGCCGGTGCGGCTGCGGGCCTGGAGTTGCAGCACCTCGCCGAGCAGGACCAGGGTCGTGATCACCGCCGCGGCCTCGAAGTACACGGCGACTTCGCTGGCTTCGTTCCGGAACGAAGCGGGAAAGAGGCCCGGGAAGAGATGCGCCACCACGCTGTAGGCATAGGCCACCACCACGCCCAGCCCGATCAGCGTGTACATGTTGAGGTTCCAGGTGACCACGGACCGCCACCCGCGGACGAAAAACGGCCACCCGCCCCACAACACGACCGGCGTGGCAAGCACCGATTCGAGCCAGCCGAGCAGTTGGTGCGAAGCGATCCGGCTCAGCGGGTCGCCAGGGAGGAGGTGGCGCATGGCGATCAGCGCGACGGGGACCGTGAGCACCGTGCTGATCCAGAAGCGGCGCCTCATGTGCACCAGCTCGGGGTTCTCCTCCTCTTCCAGGGTCACGGTGCGCGGTTCGAGCGCCATGCCGCAGATGGGGCAGGCGCCCGGACCCTCGCGGACGATCTCCGGATGCATGGGGCAGGTGTACAGGGTGCCGGCCGGTGCCGGCGCCGGCGGCTTGAGCTCGGGAGGCTCGACGTAGCGCTTCGGGTCGGCGCGAAACTTCGCGGCGCAGCCTGTGCTGCAGAAGAAGTACCGCGTTCCCGCGTACTCGACCTCGGCCGCCGCCCTCTCGGGATCGACGGCCATACCGCACACCGGGTCCCGTACGGGGGCTCCGCCGGGGCTGCGCCCGCCGGCGTCATGGCCGCCGTGCCCGCTGTGCGCGGCCGGCTCTGGCCGGGATATGGAGTGCTCATGATGCTCGTGCTGAGCGGGATCGTGCGGTGGCATAGGTGTCTTCCGTTTCTTGACGACCTCCGACACGGGATGGATGAACACGATGCCATCCCCGCGCCGACCCGTGCGCGCGGTTCGCGCAATCAACTCGCTGAACATCGCGCCGCGCTCTCCCGGGCAGAGGAACCAAAGCATCGCCTTGGTGCCTCCTCTCGGCTAGACGCCCGGCTCCAGGGCCGCCCGGTCCCGGAGCGCCTCGCGAACCGCCGCCTCGGGCCGGTGCCGAAGCTGCCGGCTCCGCCAGAGCAGGTAGATTGCCGGGATCACTACCAGCGTGAGGATGGTGGAGGTGACCATGCCTCCGACCATCGGCGCCGCAATGCGCTTCATGACGTCCGCGCCCGTGCCCCGACTCCAGAGGATCGGCGCCAGCCCGGCGATGATCGCGATCGCGGTCATCATCTTGGGGCGCAGCCGCTCCACGGCGCCCTCTCGCACCGCCTCCGCTACATCAGCCGCCGTCCCCATTTGGCCTTCCAGGCTGCGGCGGTGGAAGGCCTCGTCGAGGTAGATGAGCATCACCACTCCGGTTTCCGCCGCCACCCCAGCCAAGGCGATGAACCCTACCCACACCGCAATGCTGGTGTGGTACCCCGCCAGCCAGATGTACCAGATCCCTCCCACCAGCGCGAAGGGAACTGAGAGCATGACGATGACCGACTCGGGCACGCCCCGGAAATTCAGATACAGCAGCAGGAAGATGATGCCCAGCGTCACGGGCACCACGAGCCGGAGCCTCTGAGCCACGCGCTCCATGAACTCGTACTGGCCGCTCCACGTCAGGGTGTATCCCGGCGGCAGCGTGAGCTGCCGGGCGACCACCTGCTTGGCCTCCCGGACGTAGCTGCCCACGTCGCGATCGGCGATATCCACGTAGATGGTGGTGACCGGGAACGCGTCTTCCGTCTTGACGGCCATCGGCCCCTGCACCACGCGGATTTGCGCCACCTGCCCAAGCGGGATCTGTCTCAACCTGCCGGCGGCAACCTGGACGCCGTCTCCGCCACCCAGGCCGTCCATCCCGCTCACTCCGCCTCCCACCATCTGCGGGGCCGGAATCACCACCTCCCGCAGCTTCTGCACGTCATCCCGCAGCTCCCGAGGGTAGCGCACGTTGACGGCGTAGCGCTCCCGGCCTTCGACCGTCACCGTGGCGTCAATGCCTCCCACCGTCGCCATGATGGCGTCGTGGATGTCGCCAACATTGAGCCCGTAGCGCACCGCCTCGGTACGATCGATCGAGATATCCACGTAGTAGCCCGATACGTTGCGCTCGGCGAACGCGCTACGGGTTCCGCGGATCTGCGGGATGAGGCGCTCCAACCGCTCGCCCAGGGTCTGGAGGGTGTCGAGGTTGGGCCCGAAGATCTTGATACCGACGGCGGTCCGCACGCCGGTGGCCAGCATGTCGATCCGCCCCTTGATCGGCATGGTCCAGGCGTTGGTGACCCCAGGCAGCCGCACCGCCCGGTTC
>JACPAP010000126.1 GCA_016180765.1 Gemmatimonadota bacterium | reverse complement strand
CTCGCCCCGCATCCACGCCGCGGCCAGCTCCACCGCCTCGTAGATCTTCAGGTATCCCGTGCACCGGCAGAGGTTGCCCGCCAGCGCGTCTTTGATCTCCTGCCGGGTGGGCTTGGGATGCTCGGCGAGCAACGCCTCGGCGGCGAGCAAGAATCCCGGCGTGCAGTAGCCGCACTGCGCGGCGCCCAGGTCCGCGAACGCCCGCTGCAGGGGATGGAGCTCCGGGCCCCGCGCCATGCCCTCCACGGTCTTGACGCTCCGACCTTCGCAGGCCAACCCGAGGAGCAGGCAGGACAGCACCGGCTGCCCGTCCAGCAGCACGGTGCAGGTGCCGCACTCGCCCAGCTCGCAGCCGTGCTTGGTGCCGGTGAGCGCCAGGTCCTCGCGCAACACCTCGAGGAGCGTCTTGTGCGGCGCGAACGCCACTTCGGTCGGCTCCCCGTTGACGACCAGCGCAATATGGGCGCGCTCAGTCTTAGGGTTAGAGGGCGCCAAAGAGGAACGACTCCGTCTGCTTGGTGAGGAACTGCCTGGCCTTGGGATCGAGCAGGTCCAGGCCGTAGTGGTTGATGACCGCGGTCTGCTGGCGCACCCATTCTTTCCAACAGACCTGGCAGATGGAATCGTAGATGCGATCCCCCAGCTCACCGGGGAACGGCGGGCGAGCCAACTGATCTCGGGGTTGGCCGCAGCGGGTGCAGGTAATAGTCGGCATGTGTGTCCAATGTAATCTTCTTACCGTGCCCCCCGCGACGCCCTCCCCTGGCCTCTGTGCAGATTGCGTGCACTCTCGCCAGATTTCAAGCCGGCGGGGGTCCATGTTCTGGCTGTGCCGGAAATCCGAGACGGACCCCCGATTCCCGAAGTATCCCGTTCTCCCGGTGCTCACGTGCGCCGGCTTTGAACCGGTTGCCCCTGTCGAGAAGGACGAACCATGAAGCTTCGCGTTCATCCGTTGCTGCCGGCCATGCTGGTCGCGGCGACCGCCCTGACCGCCGCTCCTCTCCGCGCCCAGGACCGGGCACGATACCTCGAGCCGGCCCGCCAGATTCTGCGCGAAGTGCCGTTGATTGACGGGCACAACGATCTCCCCTGGGAAGTACGCACCAGCTTCGGCTTCAGTCTCGACTCGGCGAACATCGGGCAGGCGCAGCCCAGGCTGATGACGGACATTCCGCGGCTTCGGGCGGGCCTGGTCGGGGGCCAGTTCTGGTCCACCTATACGCCCAGCGCGTTCGAGGGACGCGGCGCCGCGCGGGCCGGGATGGAGCAGGTGGACATCGTGCACCGGCTGGTGGCCAAGTACCCCGAGACGTTCGAGCTGGCGCGGACGGCGGACGACGTGGTGCGGATTCACCGGGCCGGCAAGATCGCATCGCTGAACGGGCTCGAGGGCGGGCACATGATCGAGAACTCGCTGGCGGTGTTGCGCGACTTCTCCCGCCTGGGCGTGAACTACCTGACGCTCACCCACTCCCGGAACACGGCGTGGGCCGATGCGGCGACGGACTCCATGATCCACCGCGGGCTCACCCCATTCGGCGAGGAGGTGGTCCGCGAGATGAACTGGCTGGGGATGCTGGTGGACCTCTCGCACACCTCGGACTCGACCATGTGGGACGTGCTCCGGGTGACCCAGGCCCCGGTGATCTACTCACATTCGTCTTCCCGCCACTTCACGCCGCACCCACGCAACGTGCCGGACGATATTCTCCAGGCGGTGGCGAAGAACGGCGGCGTCGTGATGGTCAACTACGTGACCAGCTTCATCTACCGGCCCGCCTACGACCATGGGCAGCGCCAGGACGCCTACCAGCGGAGCCTTCGGCAGCGTGGGCTGGACTCGAACGCGGTGCGTGACTCCATGCGGGTGTGGAATCAGCAGAACCCGGCGCCGCGGCCCGACCTCAACGTGGTGGTGGACCACATCGAGTACATCCGAGACGTCGCAGGCGTGGACCACGTGGGTCTCGGCTCGGATCTGGACGGCATCGACGAGACGCCCGTTGGCCTGGAGGACGTCTCGACCTACCCCGCGCTCGTGGCGGAGCTGTTGAAGCGCGGCTGGAGGGCGGACGACGTCAAGAAAGTGGTGGGGCTGAATGTCCTGCGCGTCATGCGGCAGGCCGAAGCGGTCGCGGCGCGGCTGCAACGGGAACGCGGGCCGAGCACCGCCCAGATCGAAGTGCTGGACGGCTGGACCACGAGCCCGCCGTGGACCGGGCCGGTGAGGTGAGCTGTCGGCTCTCGGCTGTCAGCTGTCGGCTGTCAGCTGACCCTGCCGCTGATGAGCCACGGTTGCCAACGGACAACCGATAGCCGATAGCGGACAGCCGATAGCTGAGACCAGAAGGAGGGTGGATGAAACGCTGGTCGGTCGTATCGCTGGCCGGGGCCGCAGTGGTCGCCTGCGGGCGGCCCGACGTTGAGGCCATCCGCCAGAGCGACCTCGAGGGCGCGCTGCACGCGTTCCACGGGAACATCGCCGCGATCCACCAGCGGGATGCCGAGGCGTACCTCAGCCACTACCTGGATTCCCCGGAGCTGGTGATCGCGGGTGGCGACACCATCCGCCGGGGGTTCACGGCGTTCGCCGAGGCGCGGCGCGCCACCGCGACCTGGCCGGACACCTTGATCGCCGGCGAGCCGACGCTGGTCTGGCTTGCGCCCGGGGTCGTCTATGGCGTCTATCCGTACGCGGTGGTGGAGCAGGGTGATACCGCGCGCGGCTGGTCGGAGCGGGTGTTGGTCAAGACCGGCGGAGGGTGGAAGGTGGCGGTGACGAGCAGGATAGACAGGCTGGCACGATGAAGCGTTGTCCGTTGTCCGTTTTCCGTTATCCCTGGGTTCCGGAAGCGGGCGGCGCTCCGTCTCTACCGACCACGGACCACGGATAACGCACTACGCTCTTGGAGTGATCATGCAGGTTCGGCTCACGGAGCCCATGCTCACCGCCCTCCGCCAGGTGCCGGAGATCCCGGACAACTTGCTGGCCCGGCTGAATGCCGCGCGCCAGGACGGCGACGCGTTCGTCATGGCCGTGAACCAGGACGAGGCCATGGCCATGACCGAGATGTGCCAATGGTACATTCGAAAAGACCCTACCACCGGCCAACTAGGCGCGCAGGCGAAGCTGTTCGAGGGAATCGTGAATGCGATCGATGAAGCTGAAGGCGGCTGAGATGAAGGGTTCACCGACAACCGATAACGGATAACGGACAACGTCCTCATGCGTACTCTCACCATCGTCGCGCTCCTTGCGCTGCTGCCGCCGGCGGCTGGCGCGCAAGAGAAGCAGATCCTCCATCTGCCGGGGGCCTCCCTCGGGTTGCCCTTCTCGACCGCGGTCCGGGTGGGGAACATGATCTACCTGTCGGGGCAGATCGGAACGCCACCCGAGAGCCGCCAGCCGGCGCCGGGCGGCGTGGGGCCGGAGACGCGGCAGACCCTGGAGAATATCAAGCGCGTGCTGGAGCACGCCGGCAGCTCCATGGATCGCGTGGTCAAGTGCACCGTGTTCCTTCAGGACATTGCGGACTACGCGGCGATGAACCAGGTCTACGCCACGTTCTTCCCGAAGGATCCTCCGGCCCGGTCGACGGTCGCGGGGAGCGGGCTGGCACTCGGCGCGCGGGTGGAGATCGAGTGCATGGCGCTGGCGGGCGCATGAAGGTCCGCCGGCAGCTGGCTGCTCTCGAGCCCATGGTCCTCCTCCCGTTGCGGCAGCTGGAGGACGAGGATTGGCACCGCGTGCTTCCGGGGAAATGGAGCATCGCCCAGATCGTGCGCCATCTGGCGATCGGCATCGACTACGCGGCGGCGACCCTCGAGAAACGAGCCGAGCGCAGCGACCTGAAGCGACGCGCTACGCCCGGCCAGACGCTGCTGCGCCACGTGTACCTGGGCTTCGGTCGCGTGAGGCCGGGCCGGGATGCGCCCGCAGGCACGGTTCCCGAGGAGCGCCCGGATCCCGAGGCCACGGTCGCACAGTTCCGGATGGGGGTCGCGCGCCTCGAGCAGATGGTGGAAACCTGGCCCCGAGAACGGCAGCTGGCCGTTTTCGCGAAGAACCCGGCCCTGGGCGATCTGAACCTGCCGGAGTGGGTGCGATTCCACTACCTGCATTGCCGGCATCATGCGAAGCAGATAGAGGTGCGGCTGAGATGGCTGGCCGCGAAAAAGGTGAGGTCCGACGTGTGAGCGATGTCCGATATCCGATGTCCGACCCCATCCCCCTCGGACATCGGACATCGTTACCGGGTAGTCACGGTCAGGCCCCCCATCGCCACCCTCGGCGTCATTCCCGCCGCCCGGTTGCCCGCCTGCGTGAGCGCCTCCGCCATGGCGGACGCGACGTGACCCATCAGGTGCGGCGGGCCGATCCCCAGTAGCGCCGACCCCGCGCCCGAGATCGTCACCCCGTACGCACCGGCCGCTCGTCCCGCGACGACCGCCGCGTCGAAGCCCGGGATCAGGTCCTTCCGGTGCGGCACGGCGAGCTGGTCTTCCATCCCGTACGCGATCAGCGCGGGCTGGCCCTGCGTGAGGCCCTGGATCAGCGCGGCGGCGCGGCTGGCCTGCGCGATCGCGACCTCCCGGGCCACCTCTCGGGGAAGCCGGGCGCGCGCCGCGTGCGTGTCGATGCTCGCCTCCGGCACGGCCAGCGCGATCCCCACCGCCGGACTGAGCGTGAGGCGCCCGCCGCCCTGGCTCGCCAGGAATAACCCTCCATAGACCGCCGGCCCGACGTTGTCGGGATGTCCTTCGAGCGCGGTGGCCTGTTCGAGCAGCCGGTCACGGTTCAGCTCGGCCCCGCGGGCGAGGTCGACCAGCGCGAGCCCCGCCACCACGGCGGCCCCCGAGGAGCCAAGCCCCTTGCCCACCGGGATCTCCGAGCGGACCTCGAGCCGCCGGCGCCCGGACAGGCCGGCGGACCGCATCGTCCGAGCGATGAGGTCACGTTCCGGGGAGAGATCGGCGAGGGTGCCGGCGTAGGTCGCGGGCCCGTCCCCCTCGAACAGGCGTGCTTCGAGCCACAGGTCCAGCGCCAGGCCCACACAATCAAAGCCGGCGCCGAGGTTCGACGTGGAAGCTGGTACCCGAACGGCAAGCGACACGGAGCCAAGATAAAGGCGTTGTCCGTTATCCGTTGTCCGGGTGCGTTCTCGCGGGTTTTCTCGTGCGCGTGAAAGCCAAGGCGGGCCGAGCACGGAGCCGACGGACAACGGACAACGCCTTATTCGTATCGGAGCGCCACAATCGGATCCAGCATCGCCGCCCGCCGCGCCGGCCATAGCCCAAAGAAGATTCCCACGCCTGCCGAGAACGCGAATGCCACGACCACGGACATCGGCGAGACCAGCGTGTTCCACCCGGCCAGCTTGGCCATGGCTACCGCCGTACCGGCTCCGGTCAGGATGCCGATCGTGCCTCCGAGCAGGCACAGGGTCACCGCCTCGACCAGGAATTGCAGCATGATGTTCTTGCGCGTGGCCCCCAGCGCCTTGCGGGTGCCGATCTCGCGGGTCCGCTCGGTGACCGACACCAGCATGATGTTCATGATGCCGATGCCACCCACCAGGAGGCTCACGGCAGCGATCCCCGCGAGCAGGAAGGTGAACGTCTTGGTGGTCTCCTCGAACGTGGCCAGGAATTCCATCCGGTTCCGGATCTGGAAGTCGTTGTCGGCGCCGGGGCGAATCTGGTGGGTGCGGCGCAGCACCCGCTCGATCTCCAGCATGGCGATGTTGACGGAGTCCGGGTGCGCCACTTGCACCGTGATGTTGCCGACCCGGTCGGTGCCGAAGATGCGATAGCGCGCCGTCTGCAGCGGGATGAAGATGCGCTCGTCCTGGTTGTCGAAGCCCCCGGTGCCTTTCGCGTTCAGCACCCCCACGATCTCGAAGGCGATGCCCCGGATCTGGATCGTCTGCCCAATCATCGCCATGGGGTTGACGTTGAACATGGTCGGGATGGATGCCCCGAGGACGGCCACCCGCTGGCGTCCATCGTCCTGGCCCGCGCTGAACATGTTGCCCGCCAGCGGCGTGAAGTTATTGACCTCGGCGTAGTTCGCGGTGGTGCCGAGGATCCGGACGTTGTTGTTCTGGTTGCCGTACTGGACCTGCAGGTTCCGGGACATCTCGGGCACCACCGCGCGCAGGGTGGTCGTGCCCCGCGCCAGCGCGGTCGCGTCATCCATGGTCAGGTTGGCCCG
>JACPAP010000125.1 GCA_016180765.1 Gemmatimonadota bacterium | reverse complement strand
CGATAGGTGATGCGCCCGCGGGTGAGATCGTAGGGCGAGAAGGCCATGGTGACCCGGTCACCCTGGAGGACCCGAATCCGGAAACGCCGCATCTTCCCGGCCACGGTCGCCAGTGCCTCGTGCCCGTTCTCCAACGTCACGCGGAACATGGAGTTCGGCAGGACCGCGGTCACGGTCCCATCCACCAGGATGGCTTCTTCCTTCGCCATGGTCGCTCACCTTCCGGCGGCGCCGGGAAATAAAGAAGGGGCCGGCGCGCGGCCCCTGCCGGAGTGGATGTTAGCGGGTAAGCCCCCGGCGGTCAAACGTGGAGAGGGCGAGGAGAGCGCGGGTGGGTCCCTCCGGGCGCCCACTTTCGCTCCCGTCGCCATAGCCCGCCCCCGCCTCACTGGCTCGTCGAGCTGGGCGCTCCCGTGCTCCCAGGGAGCCCCGAAGAACTCGCTCTCCTTGGTGCGCGGTATGTCCGCCGTGCCACCGCACCACGGCGACCCAGCGGCCGTCGGGGGAGATGGCGCGGCTGCTCGCGCTCTCGACCCGGTAATAGTCCTCCAGGGCCAACGGGCGCTGCGCCGCCGCGGAGTGGGCGTGAAGACCCAGGAGTGTGAGCGCTGAGCCGGCGGCTGCGAAGATGTTGCGGAGCGTCATGTCAGGTTCTCAGGATGGTCACTGCTGGAAAGCTGCGGTGGAAAACGGCTGGTGAAAAGTGAGACGTGAGAAGCGGGAAGCGACCCACCCGCTCGCCCCGACTCCTCGCATATCGTGGAGCACTGCATCACCCGGTCCCGAGCCGCCGGTTGACCGCGTCCAGGACGGCGAGCGCGCCGTCTCGCGCCGTGTGCAGCGACGACCGGCAGACCCCCAGGAGCGGGGTGGTTTGCCCCTCCATCCGCACCTCCACGACGGCCAGGACGAAGCTCTGCCTGAGGGCCACCACAGGGGCCACGTCCCGGAGCACCAGAGAGACCTCTTTCCCCACCAGTTGCCCCAGCGCGTCCAGCGCCGCCTCGGCGGCGCTTCGCAGTTCGGAGCCCGTCTGCCTGTCTCCGGATCGGCCCACGACCTGCTCGCCTTTTCGTTCCAGCCTGACGCTCACCGTGCGCTGGGGCAGGTGGGCGGGGTGCATAGGATGCACGGTTGCCCCCAGGAACTTCACCTGGCGCGGGGCCCGAGTCAGCATCTGGATGAACTCCCTGCAAGCAAGAGGCTTAGGTGTTGGGCGTGCAATAAGTGTGCGAAGCGTGCCGCCCTCCGGGGACCGGGCGGGCTGAAGTGTTCCAGTGTTGTTCTCGCGTGACGTTCGGGTGGATCAGTTCGTGCCGAAGATGCGTCGAGGTCAGTCGAGGAAGGGCGACTTCCGCTCTCGCTTGATGGAAACCGTCGCGGCATCGAGCAAGCGCTGCAGCTCCTCGAGGCTCAACTCAAACGGGTCTTTCTCATACCCGGGCGCGGCCACGACCCGTGAAGGACCGGGGTTGTCCTTTCCCGGAGAGAATTCCCACTCGCGGGACGACCGGTCGCGCACTTCCCACACCCGGCCGCCGCGGTCGGTGAAGGTCCGAAAGCCCATGGTGACTCAGGGTGTATTCCGCGCACTACGTTGTCAAGCATCGGCGCCGTGTTGCACTCGCCGCACCTACCCCCTGAGGATGCTCCGCATGACTCTGCTTTCGCGACTCCCCATGCGCGCCGGCGAATGCTACCGGTGCTCGGCGGGCTTCAAGCCCAGCACGCCGTTGAGCCACCTGACCAGCGGCAGCATTGCCTTGAAGTCCTCCTCGAGCAAGGCCGGCAGGCGCCGGCTGGTGACCTGGCGGTCGGTCAGCATCCGGCCGGTCACGAACGACTGATACTTCAGCCAGCGGGCCGCGGGATGATCCTCCGTGAAGCCCCGCGGCGTTCGTTTGAGGACTGCCTCGTCGCTGAGGCCCTGGAACCGGCGTATCAGCCGCGGGGCGCGCACCACTCGCTCGAACCCCCGGGGGTCCTCCGCGATCGCGTCACGGATCCGGTTCAACACCGGGCGCGGGGGCATCCAGGTGCCTCCGCCCACGAACGAGCCGCGCGGCGCGACCTGGAAGTAGAAGCCCGCGCTGCCGCCCTCGGCTTGGCTCCCGACCCGCCGATCCGCGTCCCAGTGATGGAACCAGCAGGCCGCGTGCGTCTTGTAGGGCGACTTGTCCTTCGAGAACCGGATGTCGCGGTAGATCCGGAACATGGAGCGCTTGGGATCGCCGGAGATCTCGGGGGCGACCCCCCCCAGCCGCGTGTCCATCTCCTCGATGAGCGCGCGCATCGGATCCCGCACGTCCCGCTCGTATTCGGCGCGGTGGGCTTCGAACCAGGATTTGACGTTATTCCGGCGCAGGCCCCGGAAGAACCGAACTGTGGCGGCGGTGAACGGCATACGCTCCCGACCAAGATGCCGACGGCCACGGTGCGGGTCCAGGTGATGCGCCGGGAGCAACCGATCTCGCGACCGGCCGGTGTGCCCGCCGCCGGTCCTCGGTGGCGCGACCGCAGGCGCGGCCGCGCCCGGCCGCGCCGAGTTTCCTGATAGGTGATCGCGTTCTTCGCCAGTGAGACCCAGTTGCAGCCCCCGGCGAGCGCCGGCAGGCACACCGCTAGCGCGAGCGCGCCGGCACGCCCGTGACTCAGCATTGCGTGTTGGTACTACGAGCCGGATGCCGGCGAGACCAATATGGCCGTCGCGAAGTTGACTCCGAAGCGCCGGCACCAGACCGACACCGCCGGATAGCGGGACAGTTCGACGCCGTCCGGGATCCGATAGTTCTGCGGGCCCAGGTTCCCCTTCAGCGCTCCGAGCGACACGTACCCGAATGTTTCCAGGTCGTCGCGGCCCGACGTGGCGGCCGAACCCAGCAGGTAGACCTGGAGGTCGGGGCCGTTCAGGGTCTCGAAGTCGTCGAACCGGAGCACCCGTCCTTCGGCTCCGAGGTCGAGAACATACACCCGGCCGCGACTCTCGTGGGCTCGGGACTCGAACTGACCGACGAGCAAGACCGACGCGGTCCCAGCCGGCACTGGCTCGGCTACGGAGTGATCGATAAAGGCGCGCTCGGGGCGGAACCACCATCCCCCTGCCAGGAGGAGCACACCAACGAGACTGAGAAGCAGAAGGCGTTTCTGGGTCACCGGCCGGCCTTTGAGGAGGGTCACGGCCTAATAACGCGGCGGTGGGCTCGGCGGTTCCCCCGGGCCAGCGCGGCGTTGTGCAACATGACCGTGGCCTTACCTTCGCCGCACCCGCCCGACGAGCATGGTGCCTATGGAGCCGGTGATCAGATGAGCTCGACCTCGCGCCAGCTCGCCCGCCCCGAACGGATCCGCTTCTCCTTGTTCGATGATCCTGCCGGCTCGACCCCCGTTCCGCTTCCGTCCCGCCGGACGTGGCCGGCCGGCATCGTGCTCGCCGTCTTGTTCGCGATCTTTGGCGGGATCGCCGTGAAAGTGATCGTCCCCTTGCTGGGCCACGACGTCGACACGGTAGGCGACCTGGTAACGGTGCTGTTCCAGGGGTTCTGGGTGCTCGGCTGGTCGGTGGGCGTCCTGATCCTGTTCCTGCTCGCCGTCCTCTTCCTTTTCTATCGGGAATCGGTCCGGATCAAGGGCAACCGCCTGGTCCACGTCCCCCGGCTCGGGTGCTTGCGAATCTTCCTCGAATACGACCTGGCGAAAATCCGAAACCTGCGGCTGGAGAACGCCGGGGGGCCGGAGCGGGTCCGCATCCGGTTCGATTACGGCGACGGCGGCGTCGGGTTGGGCGACGCCATGCCGCGCGCGGCGGCGGAGCGTGGTGCACGAGGAGCCGCCTTCCTCAGTGGAACGACGCGATCTCGTCCAGCGGCTTCCGCGTGACCCGTGGCAGCACGGCGTCCGCGGCGGGATAACCCCCCCACGATCCTCAGCTGAAACACGGAGTCCCGCTTTGCCTGCCGAGTCATACCAGACGGACGGTCGCAAGGTACCTAGAGATATGGGAAGTCCAGGGGACCTGGCTCCCGATCACGAGTGCTTGACAGCGCCGGTTCCGACCCGTAAGGTGGCCTTCGCGGGCTGGTTCGGCTTGGTCGGCCGCACGTTGTCTGCGTGCGGTCGTGCCGGATCTGCCCGCAGGGGCAATCCCCGTTGGGGCCTTCCCGGCGGGGGTTGCTCTGGAGGATCGAGATGGCACGCTCCGATCACTTTACCCGACGTCAGTTCGTGGCCACGACTGCCATGGCCGTGGGCTCGGCAACGCTTTCGGCGTGCGATCCCGGTCTCCTCGCACCAACGCCTGACAGCCCTGACCTCCGACCAGCGCGCGCACGAACGGCCTTCGGGTATGCCGACGAGAGCGGGGTGCGTGATGCCGACGGCTACTTCGTCGTTGGACTCCTTCAGACGTCCGATCCCCAGCCACACCTTGATGTCATTGCCGATCGGCGGAAACGCCACCGCTATCTGCGCGAGTTCCGCTATAGCAGCAACGACCGCTTCCGAGTTGAGTTCGCCCGTTCGCTGATCGAGTACTTCGCGACAGCCGAGGATCTTGGCTTCGCCGCCGGCGTCGTGGCGGCGGGCTCGGCGGGCCGTGGGGTCCCCTACGCCACGCACTACCGCCGGCTCATCGGCGCCAGCGGGGCCGCGGCGTCCGATCTGCAGTTGCGCCTCGAGGTCCGCACCAGCGACGGCACCACCGATCGCGCACTCGCCGACGCGCTCGCGCCATTGGCGCGGGTCACCTTGGAGCCGACGCGACGGGGATCGGAGCTGCTCCAGGTGGCGGACTTTCTGGCTGGCTGCATCTATGGCGACCTCACCCTCCCCGGACCAACCGGCGGCAAGGCGGGGCTCATCGCCTTCCTCAAGGCTCAGCTGGGGGTCAGCAGCTTCGCGGACCGCCGGCTGGCGGCCCCTGGACGATTTCGGGTGTTCGGGTTCGGCCCGACGGGCTGACCGCCGGAACATCGCCGCGCCCAACCTAACGCGCTTTGACGCGTGCGTGGAAGCGCCATGGGACCTTGACCACCCTCAATGTTTGCCGTGCACAAAGGGTCGCAAGCTTGACACACCGAGAGTGAGGCCGAATCGTTATCCCGGCCGAGCGACCGGAACCTGGGGCCGAGTGGTTGCCACGCCGCCAGTACGCGACCGCGCGCTCGGCAGGATGCCCGCCCCTTTCCGCTTCCCGGAGCTCGCTATGCGTGCGCCGCGCCGTACGAATGCCCTAGTGCTGCTCGCCATGAGCGCGGTGCTTGGGTGCGCGGACACGACCGGGCTCCTGCCGACCTCGCTTCCGGGCGGCCCGCAGTTCCAACATACCAGTCCTCCGTCTTCTATGACCATCGCGGGCAGCTTCCAGAGCGAGCTGGGTTGCCCCGGGGACTGGCAGCCGGACTGCGCGGCCACCGATCTGGCCTTCGACGCGGACGACATCGCGTGGCGGGGCGTCTTCGACGTGCCGGCCGGGGATTGGGAGTACAAGGCCGCATTGAACGACTCCTGGGACGAGAACTACGGCCTGAACGCCACGCGAAACGGCGCGAACATCCCCCTTTCCTTGGGCGGGCCCTCGGCCGTCAAGTTCTACTACTCCCACGAGACGCACTGGGTGACGAGCAACCGCAACGCTGTGATCGCGACCGTACCCGGCAGCTTCCAGAGCGAGGTGGGGTGCGCGGGCGACTGGGACCCGGGCTGCCTGCGCTCGTGGCTCCAGGACCCAGACGGCGACGGGACCTATAGCTTCGTCGCGGAGGCGCTCCCCACGGGCAGCTACGAGGCCAAGGTCGCGATCAACGAGACCTGGGACGAGAACTATGGGGCGGGCGGCGTTCAGAACGGCCCGAACATTCCGTTCTCGGTGAGTGGGGGGAGCCCCGTCACCTTCTCCTACAACTCGGTGACCCATGTGCTCACCATCACGACGACCTCTGCGAACCAGCCACCGGCAGCCACGTTCTCAGCACCGGCGTCAGTGACGGAGGGGTCGAGTTTCGCCCTGGCGCTGACGGACCCGGTGGACTCGCCGGCGGATCTCGACGCCGGTCTGATGTACGCTTTCGATTGCGGCGAGGGGAATGGTTACGGCCCCTTCGGCTCGGATAACGCCGCCGCCTGTCCGACCAGTGATGACGCCGTCCGCGCGGTGGGCGGCAGGGTGCGCGACCAGCACGACGCCGAGAGCGAATACACCGCCACCGTGGTGGTCCAGAACGTGG
>JACPAP010000124.1 GCA_016180765.1 Gemmatimonadota bacterium | reverse complement strand
GGATTTCTTGGTGAACATCACCAACGACGCCTGGTACGGACGCACCAGCGCCTCGTACCAGCACCCCGCGCACCTCGTCATGCGGGCGATCGAGACGCGTATCGGGATCGCGCGCGCGGCCAACGACGGCGTGTCGGAGTTGGTGGATCCGCTGGGGCGGGAGCACCAGCGGACACCCAAGGAAGTGCAAGCCACCGCAGCCGGCGAGGTGTACACCACCGACGCCCGCACCGTGTACGTCGCGCTGGGTGACTGGGTGGGGTGGCTGTCGCTGATCGGCACGCTGGCCCTGGTGGGTGCTGCGTGGTGGAGGAAGCCGTGACCCGCCTGGGAGTAGACATCGGGGGCACGTTCACGGACCTGGTGGCGCTGGAGCCGGGCGGCGGGGTTCGCGTGGTCAAGGTCCCGTCCACGCCAGAGGACTCGGCGGTGGGACTGTGGCGCGCGGTGGACCGGCTGGGGGAGGGAAGTGCGGCCGGGACCATCGACGCGCTGATCCACGGGACCACGGTTGCCACCAACGCCTTGCTGGAGCGGCGCGGAGCGGGACTGGCGCTGCTCATCACCGCCGGGTTCGAGGACCTGCCCTGGCTCCGGCGCCAGGACCGGGCGGCGCTCTACGATCTGGCGCGGGACCATCCGCCCCCGCTGGTGGAGCGCCAGAGCGTGATCGGCGTGGCGGAGCGGATTGGGGCGGGCGGCGTGGTGCGGGCGCTGGTCCCGGCGGAGATCGAGCGCGTGGTGCGGGAGGTGGCGGCGCGGCGGCCGGCCGCCGTGGCCCTCTGCCTGCTGTTCAGCTTCGCCGATCCCCGGCACGAGCGCTTGCTGGCTGCGGCGCTCCGCGAGGCGCTTCCCGGCACGCCGGTGGTGGCGAGTCACGAATTGCTGCCGGTGTTTCGGGAATACGAGCGGGCCAGCACCACCACCGTGGAGGCCTACCTCCGGCCGCTGGTGGGCGCGTATATCGAGCGGGTGGCCGGTGAGGCCGCGCGCCGCGGGGTTCCGGAGTTCCGGGTGATGGCCTCGCACGGCGGGACGCTGGCGGCGCGCCAGGCCCGGGAGCGGGCATCGGCGCTGGCCCTCTCCGGCCCGGTAGGGGGGGTCGAGGGTGCGAGGCTGGTGGGGACGCAGGTGGGGCGTCACGACCTGCTCACCATCGACATGGGCGGCACCAGCGCGGACGCCAGCATCATTCTGGGCGGCGAGCCGCTGGTCCAGTCGGCCGGGGACGTGGGGGGCATCCCGGTGGCGCTGCCGCACGTGCTGATCGAGACGGTGGGGGCGGGAGGTGGCAGCATTGCCTGGGTGGACCAGGGCGGCGCGCTCCGCGTGGGACCCCAGAGCGCGGGTGCCGTGCCCGGCCCGGCGTGCTACGGCCTGGGCGGCCACGACGCCACGGTCACCGATGCCGCGTTGGTGCTGGGCTGGCTCGACGCCGCGCACCCGCTGGCGGCCGATCTCTGTCTTCACGCCGGGCTCGCCCGGGAGGCGGTGGCCCGGGTGGCCCAGGCTGCCGGGCTCGACGTCGAACGCTGCGCCGCCGGGATCATCGAGATCGGGACGGCCACCATGGTGCGCGCGCTCCGCAGCGTGAGCGTGGAACGGGGGGTGGACCCGCGGAACACCAGTCTGGTGGCCTTCGGCGGGGCCGGGCCGCTGTTCGTGTGTCGTCTGGCGGACAGCTTGGGGGTGCGACACGCGCTGATCCCCCCGCACCCGGGGGCGCTGTCTGCCCTGGGGCTCGCGGCCGCGAAGGCGCGGGTGGAGCTCACGGCGTCGCTGCACCGGCGCGCGGCGGACCTGGACGAGAAGGGGATGCAGCAGGCGTACGCGGATCTGGAGATGCGGTGCCGCGCGGAGCTGCCGGGCGGCGAGCTTCGGCGCGTCGCCGAGTGCCGCTACCCCGGGCAGGGCTACGAAGTCGCCGTGCCCGCCGGAACCGGCGGGACCGCCACGGCCGCCGCGTTTCACCGGGCGCACCGCGCGCGATTCGGCCACGCGGACGAGCGTCGGCCCGTGGAGATCGTCAACATCCGGGTGATCGCCGCCGGAGTGGCCGCCACCGTCGAGCTGGCCGGGCGCGGGGGGCCCGGCGAGCGCGGCGAGCCCGGCAGGGCCGTCCGCGGGGGGCGCGCCCCCTTGGACGATCTCACCGTGGGGAGCACCCTCGAAGGGCCGCTCATGCTGGATGGGGGTGATGCGACGGGGCGCATCGAAGGCGGGTGGCGGGGTGTGGTGCACGAGACCGGGGCCGTACTGTTGCAGCGGGCTTGATGGAATGGGAAATGGGAAATGGGAAACGGGAGACGGGAAACGTGAAGGGTGACGCGGGGAGGGCCCCGGTGCTCGACGCGATCGGCCTCGAAGTGATGGCCCACGCCTTCGCCGGCATCGCCGAGGAGATGGGGGCGGTGCTGGTGGCGAGCGCGGTCTCGCCCAACGTGCGCGAACGCCGCGATTCGTCGGCCGCGCTGTTCGATGCGCAGGGCGAGATGATCGCGCAGGCGGCCCACATCCCGGTTCACCTGGGGGCCATGCCGGACGCGGTCGCGGCGGTCCGGGCGCTGGCCCCCAGGCCGGGGGACACGTTCATCCTCAACGACCCGTTCACCGGCGGGACCCATCTGCCCGACATCACGATGGTGCACGCCATCGAGCTGGCCGGCACCGTGGCTGGCTTCACGGTGGTTCGAGCCCATCACTCGGACGTCGGGGGGATGCGTCCGGGGAGCATGCCCCCCCATTCCACCGACCTCTTCCAGGAAGGCCTGGTCCTGCCGCCGGTGCGCTGGGCGGCGGCCGGCGTGGTGCACCAAGACCTGCGCCGCCTGCTGCTGGCCAACGTGCGCACGCCGGAGATGCGCGCCCACGATCTGGCCGCGCAGCAGGCGGCCTGCGAGCGCGGCGCGGTCCGCTACCGGGAGCTGGCCCAGCGTCACGGCGCGGATTACGTGGCGGGCGCGGTGCAGGACCTCCTGGCCTATGCCGAGCGGCGGACGCGGGCCTCGCTGGCCGCGCGCGTGGCGCCCGGCGTGTACCGGGCCGAGGATTGGCTGGAGGGTGACGGGGTGGAGGAGCGAGAGATCGCGATTCGCGTGGCGGTCGAGATCACGACCGACGGGCGGCTGCGGTGCGACTTCACCGGCACGGATCCCGCGGTCAAGGGCAACGTGAACTGTCCGCTGTCGGTGACGCGGTCCGCGGTGCTGTTCGTGTTGCGCTGCCTGGTGGATGCGGACATTCCCACCAACGGCGGCCTGCAGCGCGTCATCGGGATCACGGCGCCGGAAGGGACCCTGGTCAACGCCACCTGGCCGCACGCGGTGGCCGCCGGGAACGTGGAGACGTCACAGCGGATCACGGACACGCTGTTCGCGGCGCTGGCCTCCGCAGCCCAGGTGCCCGCGCAGGGGCAAGGCACCATGAACAACGTGGTGTTCGGCGGGGCCGGCTGGACCTATTACGAGACCCTGGGAGGCGGCCAGGGAGCGTCGCCGGGGGCGCCTGGACCGTCGGGCGTGCACGTGGGCATGTCCAACACCCGCAACACGCCGGTCGAGGTGTTCGAGCTGGAGCATCCGCTCCGCATCCGGGCGTATGCCCTGCGGCGCGGAAGTGGAGGAGCCGGGCGGTGGCGTGGTGGGGAGGGCGTGGTGCGGGAGTACGAGGCGTTGGAGGAGATCGACGCCTCGTTGCTCACCGAGCGGCGGCGGCACGCGCCGCGTGGCGCCCAGGGCGGCGGGAACGGGGCGACGGGGAGGAATCTGCTCAACGGCGAGCCGCTTGGCGCCCGGGCCGCGGTAACGCTGCACCCTGGGGACATCCTACGGGTGGAGACGCCGGGCGGCGGGGGCTACGCTTCTTCCGCCGCTTTCTCGTAGGCCTTGGCGTCCACGAACACCTGGAACAGGTTCGGGTCCAGCATGCCCGCCTTCACCTCTTCCCTCATGATGTCGAGCGCGCGGGGCAGGGGCACCGCGCGCTTGTAGGGGCGGTCGGACGCGGTCAATGCATCGAAGATGTCCGAGATCGTCATCATCCGCGTCTGGATGGGGATCTGGTCCCCGCGCACCTTTCGCGGATACCCGGTGCCGTCGAGTTTCTCGTGGTGGCCGTAGGCGATGCTCGGGATATCCTGAAGCTCTTTGGTCCAGGGGATCTGCATCAGGAACCGGTAGGTGTGGGTCACGTGGCTCTCGATCTCGAGCCGCTCGTTGTCGTCCAGGCTGCCCTTGCGAATCGAGAGGAACCGGACTTCGTCGTCGGTGAGATACGGCAGGTCTTTACCGTCGAGGTCCCGGTAGTAGACCTTGGCGTAGCGCAGCAGCTCCTCGAAGTTGCCGGCGGGCAGCACCGTGGGCTCGTTGGACTCCATGATCAGCTGCACGAACCGGTCCAGCTCCTTGAGCCGATCCTGGTGCTCGGCCTGCAGTTTCTCGAGGAACTCCCGGTAGCCGTCCTGGCCGCAGCGCTCCAGATAGTCCGCCCGCTGCTGCTGGAAATCTCGCTCGGCGGTGCGCCGGACGAACGCGTGGCGCTGCTTGACCAGGGCCAGGTCCGGCGGATAGAGCTTCTTCGCCTTCACCAGCACCTGCTCCCGCACGCCGACCTTGCCGAAGTCGTGTAATAGGCCGGCGTAGCGGATCTGGCGGACTTGCTCCCGGGTGAAATTGACTTCCCGATACGGCCCGGCGGCGGTGCGGTCCACGGCCTGGGCCAGGCCCACTGTCATGGCGGCCACCCGCCCCGAGTGACCGAACGTGGTGGGATCGCGCTGCTCGATGGCGGTCACCGACGCCCGTACGAATCCCTCGAACAGCCGCTCGATGCTCTGGTACAGCTGGCTGTTCTCGATGGACACCGCCGCCTGGCCCGCGAGCGCCGAGACGATCTCGACGTTGCGCTTGGTGTAGGGAATGATCTGTGCCTCGACCTCGTCGCGCGTGGTGAGCCGGGTCTGGAAGTCCCGCTTCCGGTTCACCAGCTGCAGGACGCCGATCACCTCGTCCTGGTGATCCTTCATGGGGATCGTCATCATGGACTTGGTGCGGTAGCCGTACTTCTCGTCGATGGAGCGATTGAAGCTGTACTCCACGTCCGGCGGCAGGAAATAGGTGTCGTCGATCACCAGCGGCTCGCCGGTGGAGGCCACGTAACCGGAGATGCTGCTATGGTCGATGGGCATGGTGAACTCGACCAGCGGGATGTCCGGGCGGGAGTAGTTCTGGGACAGCTTGAACCGCAACCGCTTGACGTCGTTTTCCTGGGTCTCCACCACGTACAGACTGCCCGCATCCGACCCGGTGATCTGCCGCGCCTGGGTGAGGATCAACTCCAGCAGCGCGTGGTAGTCCCGCTCGGTGGCCAGCGCCATGCCGATGCGGGTCAGCTCGCCCAGCTCCCGGGTGCGCATGGAGGCCTCGGTCCGGGCGCGCTGGACATCGGCACGCGCCGCGGCCTCGCGATACGCGGCTCGGAGCGCGAGCAGGAGCTGCCGGGTGCCGTAGGGCTGCGGCACGTACGCGGCCACCAGGTCGAACGGCACGGCGTCCGAGAGGTCGGCCTCGCCGGGGGCTCCCAACGCCACCACGGCCCCCCCGCAGTCGAGGAAGGCCCGCAGGCCGTTGGTCGGGAAGGCGGCCCGGCTGGGCGGATCCAGCACCAGCACCGCGCGCCCATTGGCGGCGGCCAGCTCCTGAACCGAGCGCACCTCGCGCGTCAGGATATCTTCGGCCGCCAGCGCCTTGGCGATGGGCGCGGGGTCGAACGTCACCGGGTGCAGCAGGGTGAACTTCACGGTCGTTTCTTGTTGCTGTCGAGCGGCGGCGGCGCCACGCCGGTCAAGAGCCGGGTCGGGCGGCGGCTCACTTGATCGGCGAAGTGCTCCAGGAGAATCGCCGAGTTGTGAAGGTGCTGGATGGTCTCCCGGATCGCGGCCCGGTTCTCCCCGGCCATCGCATCCGCGGTTCCCGCCAGGTCGTTCACTTGCTTGAGGGTCTGGCGCGTGTCGGCCAGGACCGCCAGCAGGCTGTCGCCCAGGGGCACCACCCGCGGCCCCAGGTCCGCGAGCATCTGGTCGGTCTGCTCCAGGCTCCGGGACAGCTGGTCCAGGACCTCCTCTACCCGCGGCGTGGTGGTGGTGACCAGGCGCTCGGCCTGGGCGGCCGCCCGCGTGGTCTGCCGTACCAGCGCGCGCGTGTCGTCGATGGTTCGCTCCAGCTGCTCCGTCAGGTCCGTGGCGAGGCGCCCCAACACGTCCACCGCCCCCCGGCGGCGC
>JACPAP010000123.1 GCA_016180765.1 Gemmatimonadota bacterium | reverse complement strand
GGGAGTAACCCCGCCTCGCACAGGATCTGGAAGCCGTTGCAGATGCCGAGCACCGGACCGCCCTGCTCGGCGTGCTCCCGCACGGCGGCCATCACGGGGCAGCAGCGCGCGATGGCCCCGGCGCGGAGGTAGTCCCCGTAGGCGAATCCGCCCGGGAGGATGACGGCGTCGGCCCCCCGCAGCGTGGCGTCGCGGTGCCAGACGTAATAGGCCTCGGTCCCGGCGCGCTCCGCGGCGCCCAGGGTATCGGCGTCGCAGTTGGAGCCGGGGAAACGAACCACGGCGACCCGGATCACGACGTCGCTCGGACGCTCAGGGTGAAATCCTCGGTGACCGGGTTGGCCAGCAGGCGCTGGCACATCGCCCGGGCATCGGCCTCGGCGCGACCCGCGTCAGCGCGCTCCAGCTGAAGGGTGAGCGCGCGGCCCACCCGCACCCCGGACACCCGCTCGAACCCCAACGCCTGGAGCGCGTGCTCCACGGCCTGGCCTTGCGGGTCGAGCAGCGTCGCCCGCGGCATCACGCGAACCTCCACGTCGAATCGCATCTACTCATCCCTCGCGCCAGGCTCGCGCCGACGCACCCGCCCGGCGGCATCGATATCGTGCAGGACCACGCCGCGCTCGGTCTCCCCCTCCGCGGCGTCTTCCCCGCGCTCGAGGAACCCCTCCACGGCGGCCCGTACCAGCCCGTACGTCAGATAGGTGATGCCCAGCGGGAAGAAGAAGATATCGCGCTCCCAGATCCCGAAGCCCAGAATCGTGAGGTTGACCCCCAACCCCAGGAGCCCGCGCCGGGTCCGGAAGCCGATCCGCGGCACGCGGGCGTAGCGGATGTTGCTCACCATCGCGAGGCTCAGGGCGATGGTGAGGAACACCATGATCTGCGACCAGGGCAGGCCCGCGAGCTCGGTCTGGTAGAACGAGGTGCGCGTGAACGGATAATAGGTTGCCAGCGTCATGCCGGCCGCCGGCGACGGCAACCCGCTGAAGGTCGCCCGGTGCTCCCCGGCAGACTGGACGTTGTAGCGGGCCAGGCGCAAGGCCACGCACACGATGAACGCATAGCCGAAGACCCAGGCATACTGGCCCTGGTTGGAGAAGAACCAGAGGTAGGTCAGCATCGCCGGGGCCACGCCGAAACTCACCACGTCCACCAGCGAATCCAGCTCGGCGCCGAAGCGGGTGCCGGTTCGGCTCACCCGCGCCATGACGCCGTCCAGCAGGTCCAACACGCCGGCGATCACGATGAACCAGCTCGCGCGGTAGAACTGGCCCTGCCACGCCAGCACCATGGACCAGATGCCGAAGAAGAGGTTGGCCAGCGTGAACAGGCTGGGCACCACCACCACGACCCGGCGCACCCGCGCGCCCGACGGCGGCGGCCTCACTGGATCCAGGCTCCGATCACGGTCACGCCCCCAACCGTCCGGTCGCCCACCCGCACCCTCGGCTCGGCATGGCCCGGCAGAAACGTATCTACCCGGGAGCCGAACCGGATGAGTCCGAGTCGGGAGCCCTGATCCACGGGGTCCCCGACCTCGTGGTCCGTCACGATGCGGCGCGCGATCAAGCCGGCGATCTGCCGGACCATCAGCCGGCGCTCCCCTCGGCGCACACCCAGGGACATTTGTTCGTTGTCCACGCTGGCTTTGTCCAGCGTGGCATTCACGAACTTTCCGGGCCGGTAGTGCCGGTACTCCACCACGCCGTCCATGGGATGGTAGTTCACGTGCACATTGAGCACGTTCATGAACACCGATACCCGCGTGGCCCGCCCGCGAAGGTAATCGGGCTCGTGCACGGCGGCCACGCTTACCACCCGCCCGTCGGCCGGCGCGAGAATGAGGCCGGGGTCCCGCGGGCCCTGACGCGGCGGATCGCGGAAGAACGCGGGAACCCAGAGCGCCACCGGAAGCCAGGTCAGCGCGCCCACGCGCCAGGCCCCGCCCACCCGCCACGCCAGCAGGACGAGCAGGGCCAGAACCAGCAGCGCCGCCGCGATGAACGGCCGCCCCTCGGGTGCCACCCTCACGAGGGGAGCCTCAGCGGCTCGCCGGTGATCCGCAGATAGGCGTCCTGGTAGCGCACCGACGTCGCCTGCACGATCTCATGGGGAAGCGCCGGCGGGGGAGGGTTCCCATCCCACCGGCCGGCTCGCTTGAGCCCGCTCAGGTAGTCGCGGAGCGGCTGCTTGTCGAAGCTGGGCTGGCTGCGTCCGGGGTGGTACCGATCCGCCGGCCAGAAGCGCGACGAATCGGGCGTCAACAGCTCGTCGATCAGCAGCAGCCGGCCCGAGCCGTCCTGCCCGAACTCGAACTTGGTATCTGCGATGATGATGCCGCGCCTGGCTGCGTGCTCGCGGGCGGCGCGGTACAGGGCCAGGCTGGCTTCGCGCAGGCGCTGGGCCAGCACGGGGCCCAGCATCTCCTGGAGCCGGCCGACCGTGATGTTCATCCAGGCGATCGCTCTCGAGCAATCCCGGGTTGAGCGGCTCGCCTGCCATGGTTCCGCGCTCCCGGTACTCGGCCCAGCCGGACCCGGCCAGATAGCCGCGCACCACGCACTCAAACGGAATGGGGTTCGCGCGACGGACCAGCATGGCGCGGCCGGTGATGGTGGCGCGATGCTCGCCGAGAACAGGAACCCGCCGGACGATCTCGTCCGCGTCCACCGTGACGTAATGGTTGGGGACTAGCTCCGAGAGCGTCCGAAACCAGTACGCGCTCATCTGCGTGAGCACGGTGCCCTTATGGGGAATCGGCTCCGCCATCACCACGTCGAACGCGCTGATCCGGTCGCTGGCGACCAGCAGCAGGGTGTGGTCGTCGACCTGGTAGATCTCCCGAACCTTGCCCTGATTGATCCGCTTGAGTGGGAGCCGGCTTTCCGCCAGCGCTGTCGGTGTCATACGGTCACCCCGGCTTGGTCGCGCACCGCGAAGCCGCTGAGGGAGGAGAGAAAATCGTTCAATGGGCCTTCCAGGTACTCCGCCACCTGTTCCGGAGCCCGACCCACGTAACGGCGCGGCTCCAGCTCGCGACGCAACGCGGCCGCGTCCAGCCGCGCGAACCCGGGATCCCGCGCCAATCGGTCCAGCAAGTCGTTGGGCGCGCCCCGCTCCAACTCCACGCTCGCCGCGCGGCTGTGCCGGCGGATCATCTCGTGCAGCGCCTGCCGGTCCCCGCCTGCCTGGACCCCCAGCATGAGCCAGCGCTCCGTGGCCATGAAGGGCATCATCCGCTCGACGTTGCGCCGGATGGTGTCCTCGCGCACCTCGAGCCCGGCGACGATGTTGGTGGCCAGGATGAGGATCGCGTCCGCCGCCAGGCTGGCCTCCGGCAAGACCAGCCGGCGGTTGGCGCTGTCGTCCAGCGTGCGCTCCAGCCACTGGGTCGCGGCCGTGTACGCGGTGTTCTCTCGCAGCGAGACGAGGTAGCGCGCCAGGCCGCACACCCGCTCGGCGCGCATCGGGTTCCGCTTGTACGGCATGGCGCTCGACCCCACCTGTTCCGTCTCGGCCGGCTCGAGGAGCTCGCCCTCGTGTTGCAGCAGCCGCAGGTCGGTGGCGAACTTGGAGCCGCTCTGCGCTATCCCGGCCAGCGCGTCCAGCACCCGGCTGTCGATCTTCCGGGTATAGGTCTGCCCGGATACCGGAATGGGCTCGGCGAACTCGAACGCCGCGGCCACCCGGGCGTCCAGCTCCCGCACCTTGGCGTGGTCGCCGCCGAACAGCTCGAGAAAGCTGGCCTGGGTTCCGGTGGTCCCCTTACAGCCCCGAAAGGGCAGGGTGCGCAGCGCCTCCCGGAGCGCCTCCGCGTCCAGCGCGAAATCCTGAAGCCACAGCGTGGCACGCTTGCCCACCGTGGTCAGCTGGGCGGGCTGGAAGTGGGTGTACGCGACCGTGGGCAACTCCCGGTGGCGCCAGGCGAAGTCGCGAAGGCCCTGGAGCACCGCCACCAGGCGGCCCAGCAGCAGCTTCAGGACCTCCCGCAGGACCAGCAGGTCGGCGTTGTCGGTGACATAGGCGCTGGTCGCCCCCAGATGGATGTACGGCCGCGCCGCCGGCGCCTGCTCACCGAAGTGTTGGATATGAGCCATCACGTCGTGCCGCAGACGGCGCTCGTGCGCGCGCGCCTGCTCCAGATCCACATCGTCCAGATGGGCCCGCATCTCCGCTAGGGCGCGCTCCGGGATGTCGAGGCCCAGTCGCCCCTCCTCCTCGGCCAGCACCAGCCAGAGCCGGCGCCACAGCCGGGCGCGGTGTTCGTCGCTCCACAGGCTCACCATGGCCGGCGAGGCGTACCGGGTCGCGAGAGCCGAGGTGTAGCTCGCCGTGTCGCTCATTGCACGTAGAAATCGGCGACGCCAAGCTGTCCGCCCCGCTCGAAGTACACCCGCACCGGAGTGCGGCCGGCCGCCGCCCGGAACGCCCGGCGCGTGTCTTCGGCCGTCGCCACGGCCTGGCGATTGACCTGGAGGATGACGTCGCCCGGCCGCAGGCCGGTGGCGTCCTGCGTAGCGTCGCCGATGCGATAGATGAGCGCCCCCCGCTGGCTCCTGAGCCCCCGCTCCTGCTGGATCGCCGCGGTCACGCTGATCAGCTCCATGTCCCCCAGCACCGCCACCTTCTCCGCCCGCGAGGTGGGAAGCTCCTCCACCGCCAACGTCGCGCTCCGGTCGCGGCCGCCCCGCCGCAGGCTCACCCGCACCGAGTCGCCGGGGGCGATGTCCAGTTTGGTCGCCTCCCAATCCAGGAAGGTGCGCAGCGGCGCGCCCGCGGCGCTGACCAGCACGTCGCCCACCCCGATGCCGGCCCGTGCCGCCGGCCCGCCAGCCGCCACGCGGGTCACCCGAACGCCGCCGGTCCCCTTCCATTCGCTCAAGGCCTCGGAGCCGGCCACATCGAGCCCCACCCACGCGCGCCGCACCACCCCGTAGCGTTTCAATTCGTCCGCCACCCGGAGCGCGCGCTCGATGGGGATCGCGAAACCGATCCCGATGGACCCCCCGGTGTTGGAGAAGATCGAACTGTTCACGCCCACGACCTGCCCCAGGGCGTTGATCAGCGGGCCCCCGCTATTGCCCGGGTTGATGGCGGCGTCCGTCTGAATCATGTGCACGTACACGCCCGGCTGATCGCCGGTGGGCAGCAGGTTGCGACCCACCGCGCTCACCACCCCGGCCGACACCGAGGGCTCGGAGTTGCCCAGCAGGTACCCGTACGGGTTGCCGATCGCCACGACCCACTCCCCGATCAGGAGATCGCCGCTCCTGCCGATCGGGGCGGTGGGGAGGTCCGAGGCCTGGATGCGCAGCACGGCGATGTCGGTCAGAGGATCCTCGCCCAACAGGCGGGCGCTGAAATCGCGGCCGTCTCGGGTGGTGACCACGATGGAGTCCGCTCCCTCGGTCACGTGCTGGTTGGTGATGATGGTACCGTCGCCGGAGACCAGGAACCCCGAGCCCCAGCCCTGGACCACCCGCTCGTAGCCGCGCGGCACGAAGAACAGGTCCCAGGGAGTCTGAGGGATCTGACGCTCGCGCCGCACCACGTTGATGCTCACCACGGCGGGCGCCACCCGAGCCGCCGCGTCCACCAGCGCGGTGCGACGGGCGGCGGTGACGGCCTGGGTGGCCGCGGCGCGGGCCTGAGGGCCGTCGTCGGCCTGGGCGGTTCGGACCGGGGGCGCCCGGTCGCAGGCCAGCAGGCCGGCGAGCACCACGCCGAAGCCGTGAACCGCCCTCAAACGTTCACTTTCGACCGCGCCGCGAGCTTGCTCCAGTCGTTGAGGAACTGGTCGAGGCCGCGGTCCGTGAGAGGGTGCAGCAGGAGCTTCTTCATCACCTCGGTGGGCATGGTGGCCACGTCCGCACCCAGCATGGCGGCCTCGGCCACGTGGCGCGGGTGGCGGATGGAAGCGGCCAGGATCTCGGTCTCGATGTCGTAGTTGTCGAAGATCAGCCGGGTCTCGCGGATCACCTCCATCCCCTCCTGGCCCACGTCGTCCAGGCGGCCCAGGAAGGGCGAGACGTAGGTGGCGCCCGCCTTGGCCGCGATCAGACACTGCACCGAGCTGAAGGCCAGGGTCACGTTGACCTTGATACCGTCCGTCGTGAGCCGGCGGACCACCGGGAGGCCTTCCTCGATCATCGGGATCTTGACCACGATGTTGTCGGCGATCTTGGCCAGCTCTTTGGCCTCGCGGTACATGCCGTCGGCGTCCACGGCCACGACCTCCGCGCTCACCGGGCCGTCCACCAGCGAGCAGATCTCCTTGAGCACGTCGTTGGGGTCCACGTCGCCGGCCGACTTGGCCAGGAGCGTGGGGTTGGTGGTGATGCCGTCGACCAGGCCGGCCTGCGAGGCCCACCGGATGTCGGCGAGACTGGCGGTGTCGAGGAAGAGTTTCATGGTCCCTTTGTCCTCAGAGGAGTTGAGGGTACCGAGCGCCTACCAGGTACAGACCTGCGGGCGGCGCCGGCGGGCTGGCCTCCGCGTTGCTCGTGCTCCGGAGCAGCCGGCCGATGTCCTGCAGCGGCCGCCGGCCGCGGGCGACATCCACCATGGTGCCGACCAGGAAGCGCACCATGCGGTGGAGAAAGCGATCCGCCTCGATGGTAAAAATAAAACCTTCCGCGTTCGGCCGCCTGTCCCACCGGGACACCGCCACCCGGCAGCGATAGTGGGGCTTGCGCTGGCCCACGGCGGAGAACGCCCGGAAGTCGTGCTCTCCGGTAAACTCCGCCGCCGCGGCGTCGAGCAGGCGCCGCTCCAGCGGCTGGCCCAACGCCCACTCGAGCGGACGCCGGAACGGCGAGTAGGCCGCCGCGTCGCAGCCCACCACGTAGCGGTAGCAGCGCGAGGTGGCGTGGCGCCGCGCGTCGAACCCATCCGGCGCCGGGCCCAGGCGCGCCACCCAGATCTCGGGGGGGAGCAGGGCATTGAGCGCCCGGTGCAGCGTGGCGGGCTGCCAGGGGTCCGGCATGCGGAAACTCACCACCTGCCCCAGGGCGTGGACCCCGGCGTCGGTGCGGCCGGCGGCGTGCGTCACGACCCGCCGGCCAGCGAGACGCTGGAGGACCTGCTCGAAGTCGCCTTGTACGGTGCGTTGCGAGCGCTGGCGTTGCCAGCCGGAGAAGGGATGCCCCAGGTAATGGAGCATTGCGTAGCAGGAAAGCCCCTGCATGCGCGGCAAAGATAGAACCTGGAGGCCCTAGCGGCAAGCGACGCAACGGGTTGGACGATTGACACCCGGGGCCCAGGGGACCTACTGTTCCACTGCCTGTATCCACAGACGGATACTCTCCCATCACCCCGAGGGTCGATGACGGAACCGGAGCAGCCCATCGCGCGGGCCATCGCGGCCTTGGCCGCGAGCCACCCGCTGGGGGAGGGCCTGACCACGGCCGCGTTCGAGCAGCTCATGCGCGGCGAGGCGACCTCGGTCCAGGCCGCCGCGCTGCTGACCGGACTCCGGGTCAAGGGGGAGACGGCCGAGGAGATCGCCGGGGCGGTGCACGCACTGCGAGGGGCAATGCTGCGGGTGCCGATCCCGCCTGATTGGAAGGTCATCGATACCTGTGGCACCGGCGGCGGAGCCGTCTCGACGTTCAATGTTTCCACCGCCGCGGCCCTGGTGGCCGTAGCCGCCGGCGCGCCGGTCGCCAAACACGGAAACCGATCGTTTACCTCCAAGTGCGGCTCGGCGGACATCGCCGAGGCCCTGGGCTTGCCGGTTCAACTGGAGCCGCGGGCGGCCGCCCAGGTCTTGGAGGCAGACGGCATGGTCTTCCTGTTCGCGCCCTTGTATCACCCGGCCATGCGCTTCGTGGCTCCGGTCCGGCGGGAGCTGGCCATCCCCACCGTCATGAACCTGATTGGCCCGCTGGCGAACCCCGCCGGCGTCCGGCGACAGGTCATCGGCGTGGCGGACCCGGCTCGAGGGCCGCTCCTGGCGCACGCCTTGTGCCGACTCGGTGCCGAGCACGCCCTGGTGGTGCACGCCCAGGTCGGCATGGACGAGATCGCCCCCGCCGGGCCGACTTCCGTGTGGGAGGTGGTGGACCGCGAGGTTCATCCCTGGACGTTGGACCCCGGGGACTACGGACTCGAGGAAGATCACCTGGAGGATCTGGCGGGCGGGGATCCGGCGCACAACGCCGAGCGCATCCGCCGGCTCCTCGCAGAGCCGCGACGCGACCGGGTGGGCCGGGCCACCGTGCTCCTCAACGCCGGCGCCGGCCTGTACGTCGCGGGGCTGGCGAGTTCGCTGCGGGAGGGCGTGGAACGCAGTGCCACCGCGCTGGATGAAGGCCGGGCGGCGAGAACCCTGGAGCGGTTGGCGGAGCACGCAAGGCTCAGTACCTCCGCATGACGCCCACGACGACCCCCTGAATCAGGACGTCGTCTTCGTGCACCCGAATAGGCGGAACGGCTTCGTTGGCCGGCTCCAGCCGGACCCAGCCGCCCGCCTCACGGAAAAGGCGCTTCACCGTGGCGGAGCTGCCGTGCACCAGGGCGATCACCATGTCGCCGTCGTCGGCGCTGCTGCGCGAGTGGACCACGACGTAGTCGCCGTCCTGGATCTGCTCGCCGATCATGGAGTCTCCCCGAACCCGCAGGGCGTAACTGCTGCCGCGCCGGGGGATGAGATCATCCGGAACGGCGATGGTCTCCGGGGTGGGGACTGCCTCGATGGGCTCGCCGGCGGCCACCTGGCCCAGCAAGGGGATCTCGGTAGCGCCGGTG
>JACPAP010000122.1 GCA_016180765.1 Gemmatimonadota bacterium | reverse complement strand
GTCCACCTCCTTGCCGAGGCCCTGCGCCGAGCGTTCGTCGATCGCAACCAGTATCTGGGCGATCCCGCGTTCGTGCGCATGCCGCTCGACCGCTTGCTCTCCAAGAAGTACGCCGCCGAGCTGCGCGCCCAGATCCAGCCCGACCGCGCCACGCCCACGCCGGCCTTCGTCTCGAGCGCGCGGGACGGAGGGCACACGACCCATTACTCCGTGGTGGACGCCGCCGGGAACGCGGTGAGCGTCACGACCACGATCAATTCATCCTACGGCAGCGCCGTGACCGTGACGGGCGCGGGCTTCCTGCTCAACAACGAGATGGACGACTTCGCGGCGGCCCCCGGCACGCCGAATCAGTACGGCCTGGTCCAGGGCGAGGCTAACGCGATCCAGCCGGGCAAGCGCATGCTCTCGGCGATGACGCCGTCCATCGTAGTAGACCCCAGCGGCCGGCTCAGGATGGTGCTGGGCTCCCCCGGTGGCCCCACCATCATCACCAGCGTCACCCAGGTCATCCTGAACGTGCTGGACCACCACCTGTCGCTCTCCGACGCCGTGGCGGTGACGCGCATCCACCACCAGGCGCTCCCGGACCTGATCAACTACGAGCGCGGCGGGCTGCTCCCGGCCGTGGTCACCAGCCTCAAGACCATGGGCCACGAGGTGAACTGGATCGGCGTGCCGGATCCGAGGCGGGGTGGAGGAGCGGCGGGGTACTGAGGGGGCGGCAGATCCGGCAGAGGGGCCGGGGCGCGTCTCGGAGCGCGCGAAAGAGACCTGGCCCCTTCCGCCTCTGCGGCCCCGCTCCGTCAGCCTGCTATTTCTTCCAGCGTGAACGGCGCCGTCAACACGATCCGGATCAGCGCGCCCGCCGGCAGAATGATGTCGATGTCGCGCGTGGCCACCGCGATCCCCGCCCCCGCGGCCGCACCGGCGGCGGCTCCCACGGCCGTGCCTGTCTTGTTGCCGCCGATCAAGCGGCCCGCCACCGCGCCGACCACCGCGCCGGCGCCGACCTTGGCGGCGTCGCCGGCGGTCACCCCGCGGCCCTTCATCACGGTGCCCAGCGTGTCCGTGGCGGCCTGCACGCTGTAGGTCTTGCCGCCGAACTGCACCCGGTTGAAGGTCAGCGCCATCCGGCCCTGGCCACCGGGGGACTCCGCCGGCGCGATGTCCGAGATCGTGCCCAGAAAGACCGCGCCCGCCGGAATCACTTCCCGACCCCGGGCGTCCTTGAACGCCGAGGCCGTGGTCGCCATCACCGCGTCACCCTTCTTGTTCTTTCGCGAGTGGAGCGAGTCGCTCGCGAACAGCTCGATGGTCGTCCCCTCGGCCAGCATCGGCGGCTCCGGCCGGGGAGCCGGCGGCTGGGCCCTCGGCTGCGGCTGCGGCCGGGGCTGGGCCGGCTGGGTCGCCGGCGGTTGGGTCGCGGGCTGCGCCGCCGGCCGGTCGCTGAGCTGCGCCACCGACTCCGCGGGGGCCAGGCTCAGGTCCCGGCCCTGCTCCGGCGTCTCTCGCGCCGACTCACCGCCGCAGGCCCACAACGCCGCGGCGAGGCCGAGCGCCCACGAGACCCTTGCCTTGCTGTCCATAACGACATCTCCCCTGTGCGAGTAAATGCCCAGCGGATGGACCGCCGGCTGAAATCGTCATCGCGAATGTGGGATGTAGTAGTAAGGTGGCTGGCTGCCGGAGGTGGCGCAAGCGCCTCACAGTCTCGACCGAATGAACTCCGGTGTCAGCGCCTGGAGCCAGCCGGCCAGGAGCGAGAAGTAGCCGGTCGCCACCAGCAGGCCCACGGCCACGAGTAAGGCGCCGGACAGCCGGGTGGTGAGCGGAATGTACTTGCGGTAGCGGCGGAACCACTCGATGAACCGCTCCACCGCCACGGCCGCCAGCACGAACGGCACGGCCAGCCCAAAGGAGTACGCCAGGAGCAAGACGATCCCCTCGCGCAAGCCGGCCTGGGTACTGGTATACAGCAGGATGGACCCGAGAATGGGACCGATGCACGGGGTCCACCCGGCGCCGAAGGCGAGCCCCACGAGCACGCTGCCCAGGTAACCCAGCGGCTTGTCCTGGATGTGTACCCGGCGCTCGCGCTCCAAGAACATCCAGCGGAACCCACCCAGCAGATAGACCCCGAACAGGATGATCAGGGCGCCACCCACCCGCTCCAGCCAGACCTGGTTGTAGTTGAGCAACCGCCCGAGGCCCGTCGCCGTGGCCCCCAGCGCCACGAAGATGAGGGTGAAGCCCAGAATGAACAGCAGCGCGTGCGTCAACGCCGTCCAGCGGCGCTCGCCCACCTCGTCCAGCGAGAGCCCGGTGATGAACGACACGTAGCTGGGGACCAGCGGGAGCACGCAGGGCGAGAGGAAGCTCAACACGCCGGCCAGGAACGCGACCGCCAGCCCGACCGATTCCCCTTGCGTCATCGGTCCATTAACCCCGTCGGGCCTGGACTAGTTCCTTTCTCTTGGGGCGGGAGCGGCGCCCAACCCAACGCGGTCACCCGCAGAACACCACGGCGCTGACTACCGTCACCCAGCGGCCGTCGTCTTGAGCCTCCGCCGTGCAGCTGATGTTCATCGTCTTGACGATCTCCCCGGACAGCAACCACTGCTCTTTGCGCTGGTCCCAGGCCTGATCCGGGTCGAACGGAACGCCCAGCACGGTGGCCAGCATGCTGGCCGCCAAGTCCTCGGCGTACTCGCCGGCGGGTTGTTGCCGCTGGCCGAAGGCGTGATGTTCGGAGATGTAGCCGTGGTGGTTGGGATCCGCCGGAATGGCCAGCCCGATGGCGGCGGCCCCGAGCCGCGAGGGCTCGTTGGTAGAGGCTTCCGCCACGACCGCGAAGACCACCTGGCCGGGCAGCAGCATCTTCACGCCCTGCTCCCAGGAAACCAGCGTGCAATTGGGGGGGAAGATCGAGCTGACGCGCACCAGGTTGTATTGGGCGACGTGCGCGTCACGCAACGCCAACTCGAAGCTGGTGAGCTTCTCCCGGTGCCTTCCAACGCCCTTGGTCAAGAACGCCTTGGACGGCATGAACCCCTTGGGGTCTATCACCGTGGATCCTCGTGAGAAGTGTGCGCCGGTTGCAGCGTGGCCGCGTCCCGCATCTGGCACTCCCGGCAGAATCCGTAGATCTCGAGACGGTGGTGATGGTGCCGGAAGCCATGTTCCTCGGCGATCAGCGCCTTCATGCGCTCCAGTCGCTCGCTGGAGAACTCCACCACCTTGCCGCAGCTGAGACAGATCAGGTGCTCGTGGTGGCTCTGGGCCACCAGCGGCTCGTAGCGCTTGAACCCTTCGCCGAAGTCGTGCTCCTGCACCAGGCCGGCGGTCGCCAGCAGGCCCAACGTGCGATACACCGTGGCCTTGCCCACGGCGACCCCTTCCTCGCGCAACGCCCGTTCGATGTCGCCCACCGAAACGTGCGCGTCCGCGAAAAACACGGCGCCCGCCACCGCCTCGCGCTGCTGCGTCACCGGGAGGTTATGGTCCCGGAGGTAGCGGCGGAACATCTCCAGCAGGATGTTGCCGTCAACCTTGGGCGGCGGGCTCGTCATGCGCCTCCTCGAACCAGACGCCGGCGCCGATTTCCACGGGTGGGTCGGCTTCTCCGGCCCGCTCTTGGACCCCGCGGATGACCTGGTCCACCACCGCCGCGGGGCTCTCCGCCACCTCCTGCAATGCCACCGTCCCCTGTCCCCGCTCGCGGCCCCGGATGACCAGCGTGTAGCTCGCGGTATAGACCCGCACCCGGTCGCCCGCGCCACGCCGCGCCACGACCGCGGTCCCCCACTCGCGGTCCTCGCGCCGGACCGGGGCAAACAGCCAGATCCGCGCGATCTCCGCGGACGGCATCGCCTCCGCGACGGCGGCGGCTACCCGGGTCCATCCCAGGCCTAGCCCCGGGGCGCGACCAGGGTCGGGGCGAGCGCCGGTGGCCACGGGGTGATGGTAGAGGATGAGCCGTGTGAAGGGGAATCGGGCGGGCCGTCAGAGACAGGCGACATGTCAGTCCCTTGCGGGAACTCCGGTGCTGAGAGCGTGGCAAGATACGCGGGGGCGAACCACGATTCAACCCAGAGGAAACGGGAAAGGTGAAAAGGGAAAGGTGAGTGGCGATACCAACGTTTCCCTTTCCCCGTTTCCCGCTTCCCTGGCTCACAGCAGCGACACGGGATCCCGATCGAACACCACCCGAACCGGCCCCCCGCCCCGCCCTGCGTGCGGGGCCCGCCGCGCCGCATACCGGAGCAATCGACCGACCCACCGCCGGTCCGGCGATCGGAGCACCAGGTGCCAGCGCCAGCGCTGCTTGATGCGCGCCAGGGGCGCGGGCGCGGGCCCCACCACCTCCACCGGCGCCCGCCGAGCCTCCACCAAGCCTCGGAGCCATTGCGCCGCCTCCGCCGCCCCGCGCGCCACCGCTTGCTCCCGCGTGCCGCTGATCACCACGTTGGCCAGGGCGACGTGCGGCGGGTACGGCGGCGATCGCCGGCTCTCTAACTCCCGAGCGGCAAAGCCCTCGTAGTCGTGCGCCGCCGCCGCGCGGAGCGCCGGATGCTCCGGGCTCCGAGTCTGCACCAGCACCTCCCCGCCTCGTGGCCCCCGCCCCGCGCGCCCAGCGACCTGGGCCACCAGCTGAAACGTCCGCTCCGCCGCCCGGAAATCCGGCACGTGGAGCCCGGTGTCCGCATCCACCACGCCCACCAGCGTCACCTCCGGGAAGTCCAGCCCCTTGGCGATCATCTGCGTGCCGAACAGGAGGTCCAGCTCGTGCCGCCCGAACGCGTCGAGCAGGTGCCGGTGCGACCACTTGGTGGACGTGGTGTCCGCGTCCATGCGCGCCAACCGCGCCCGAGGAAACCGCTCGGCCAACCAGCGCTCCAGCGTCTGGGTGCCCACGCCGCGCATGCGTTGGGTGGCCTGCCCGCACTGCCCGCACCGCGCCGGTACCGGCTCCCGGTGACCGCAATAGTGACAGCGCAGCGCTGGAGGCGTCTGGTGCACGGTCAGGGCGATACTGCAGGAGGGGCACTCGGGCACCAGCCCGCACGAGGGACACTGGAGGTAATGCGCGAATCCCCGGCGATTGAGGAGCAGCATGACCTGCTCGCCCCGCGCCAGCCGCTCCGCCACGGCCGCGTCCAGGGCCTGGGACCACGGCACCGGACCGCTCTCTGCCACCCGAGGCGCCGTGCGGAGGTCCACCAGCTGCACCGCCGGCAACCGGGGCGCCGACACCCGCTCCGGCAGGCGCACCAGCCGGACCCGGTCCCGGACCGCCCACACGTCGAGCGACGGCGTGGCGCTGCCGAGGATCAGCCGGGCCTCCTCCAGGTGGGCCCGCCGCGCGGCGACGTCCCGCGCGTGGTACCGCGGCACCTCGCCGTGCTTGTAGCTGGCATCGTGCTCCTCGTCCACCACGATCGCCCCGAGGTTGGCCACCGGCGCGAACACCGCCGACCGCGCGCCCACCACCACCCGGCGGCGACCCGAGGCCAGCGCCCGCCAGGCATCGGCACGCTCGCCGTCCGACAGTCCGCTGTGCAGCACGCTCACGCTGTCGCCGAACACGCCCCGCACCCGCGCCACCGTCTGCGGCGTGAGCGCGATCTCCGGCACCAGCACGATGGCGCCGCGACCCTGCGCCACCTCGTCGCGCAACGCTTCCAGGTAGACCACCGTCTTCCCGCTGCCGGTGACGCCGAACAGCAGCGCCGTCTCGCCGGCCCCGAGTCCGTGCAGCGCGCGCACCGCATCCCGCTGGGCCTCGGTCAGGTCGGCCGGCGACGCCACCGCCACGTCGCGGAAGGGATCGCGCAGGGCTTGCCGCTCCCCATAGCGCGCCACGCCGCGCTCCACCAGCGCTCGCAGCACGGCGGGGGCGAACCCCAGCTGCCCGGTCAGGTGGGCCAGCTCGACCTCGCCCCCCAACCCATCGATCGCCTCGTACGCCGCCCGCTGACGCGCGGCCCGGCCGAAGACCCGATCCCGCTCCAGCAGCGAGGGCAGCGAGCGCGTCAACGTCAGGGTGCGCGCCCGTCCCGCCGCGGGCCCCAGGTCCGGCGGCTCCACCTCGAGGGCCACCACGCCGGCGCGGGCCAGCCGCTGCAGCGTGTCCCACACGGGACGCCGGAGCTTCTTGGCCAGCGTCGCGCCGGTAGTGCGCCCGCCCGCGCGCTCCAGCGCCGCGATCACCTCCCGGCTGGCCCCGCCTGGGGTTGCCCTGGGGACCCGCAGCTCGGCCACCAGCCGGGAACGGCCCCACAGCGCGGCGGGCAACGCGGCGCGGAGCGCCAGGCCGATGGGCGCGGCGTAGTAGCGCGCCACCCATTGCGCCAACGCCAGCAGCGGCTGGCGCAGCAACGGCTCCGCATCGGGCGCCGCGTACACCGGCTTGAGTCCTTCCACCGACCCGTCCCCGCACTCCAGCACGATCCCCACCATCTCGCCGCCCCGCACCGGAACCACCACCCGCGCGCCGCGGCGCACCCGGTCGGCCAGCGCGGTGGGAATCCGATAGCGATAGGGGTGAGGGCTCGGCAGCGGCAGCGCCACCGAGCAAACCAACGGCGTCACCGATGCGGCCAACGCGTGCCCTTCACCAGGCAGAGCCCCAGCACCCGCCGCCGGGACAGGTGCCGCAACGCCGCCGCCGGGCGGCTCAAGACGCCCAGCACCCCAACCCAGCGCGCCGCGCGCCACGCGCGCCCCAGCGTCCGCGCCAGCCCGTGGACCAGCCAACCGCCGTCGAGTGCGGCATCGTCCACCGCCAGCTCGACGAATCCCGCGTCGCGGAAGAACTGCTTCCACTCCACCAGCTGGTGGGCCGTGAGGCCGAGGCGCGCGATCTGCCGGGTATCGTCCTCGGTAGGGGTCCCGAGCCAGGTCGGCACGATGGCGACCACGCCACTCATGGGCCGAGCCACCCGCGCCGCCTCCCGCAGGATGGCCGG
>JACPAP010000027.1 GCA_016180765.1 Gemmatimonadota bacterium | reverse complement strand
GAGAAGCACGGGCTGCGTCGGGAGACCATCCTGTCGTCTTCAACCTGAGGAGGAATACCCACCGGCCAGCCGCGGGCCGAGGGGCTCGCGGGCGGTCCCGTGATCACCATTAACTGCTTGTCGTTAAACAGGTTACGCTGTCCGCAGCTGATTGCGTTTGCGGGCCGACGGGGCTATACTAAAAGGACCTCGGTGGGGGTCGTTTGCGGCCCCTTTTTTGGTATCCATCAAGGACAGCCATGACCGCACCGAACCAGCGAGAACGCATCCTCCCGCGCCTGATCGAAGACGAGATGCGCGAGTCGTTCATCGACTACTCCATGAGCGTGATCGTGCAGCGCGCGCTGCCCGACGTGCGCGACGGCTTGAAGCCGGTGCACCGGCGCATCCTGTACGCGATGAACGAGTTGGGTCTGCTTCCCGGGCGGCCCTACAAGAAGTCCGCCACCGTGGTGGGGGAAGTGCTCGGCAAGTATCACCCCCATGGCGACGCCGCGGTCTACGACTCGCTGGTGCGCATGGTGCAGGACTTCTCGCTGCGCTACCCGCTGGTGGACGGTCAGGGGAACTTCGGCTCGGTGGATGGTGACAACGCCGCGGCCTACCGCTACACCGAAGCGCGGCTCACCGCGCTCGCGGTGCCGTTGCTGGAGGACATCGAGAAGAACACCGTCGATTTCGTACCCAACTTCGACGATCGGCTCCAGGAGCCCACGGTGTTGCCGGCCCGGGTGCCGAATCTTCTGGTCAACGGCTCCTCGGGGATCGCCGTGGGGATGGCGACCAACGTTCCGCCGCACAACCTCAAGGAGGTGGCCGCGGCGGTGGCCCACCTGGTGGATCACCCGGACAGCTCCGTCGCCGACCTTCGCAAGCACATCCAGGGGCCGGATTTCCCCACCGGCGGGTTCATCTACGGGCGCGACGGGATCAAGGAGTGCTACGAGACCGGTCGCGGGCGCATCGTCATGCGGGCCCGGGCGCAGGTGGAGGAGAAGGAGTCCTCCGGCAAGGCGCGGATCGTGGTCACCGAGATCCCGTTCCAGGTCAACAAGGCGCGGCTGGTGGAGCAAATCGCCGAACTGGTGCGCGCCAAGAAGATCACCGACGTCTCCGACCTGCGGGACGAATCCGACCGCGACGGCATGCGGATCGTCATCGAGTTGAAGCGCGACGCCAACACCGCCGTGGTGCTGAACCAGCTGTACAAGCACACCCAGATGCAGGCCACCTTCGGCGCGATCATGCTGGCGCTGGTGGACGGTGTGCCCCAGGTCCTGGATCTGAAGCAGCTGCTGCAGCACTACGTCGACCACCGTCACGAGGTCATCACCCGTCGCACCCAGTTCGACCTGGACCAGGCGCTGGAGCGGGAGCATCTCCTCGAGGGCCTCAAGATCGCGGTCGACAACATCGACGAGGTGGTCGAGATCATCCGCAAGGCCAAAGACGTGCCCGCGGCCGATGCGGCCTTGCGCCAGCGCTTCGAGCTGACCGAGAAGCAGAGCAAGGCCATTCTGGACATGCGGCTGGCCCGGCTCACCGCGCTCGAGGTGGACAGGCTCGACGAGGAGCTTCGGGACGTGAAGAAGCTCATCAAGGAGCTGAAGACCATCCTCGCCTCGAAGCCCAAGCGCCTGGGCATTCTCAAGTCGGAGCTGGAGGACCTGGTCAAGAAGTTCGGCGACGATCGCCGCACGGACATCGTGGCGGACCAGGGCGAGTTCTCGGTGGAGGACCTGATCGCCGAAGAGGACATGGTGATCACGGTCTCCCACGCGGGCTACATCAAGCGGACGCCGGTCACCACCTACAAGCGGCAGCGGCGCGGCGGGCGCGGCCTGAACGGGATGGGGACCAAGGAAGACGACTGGGTGGAGCACCTGTTCGTGGCCTCGACCCACGACTACGTGCTGTTCTTCACCCACAACGGCCAAGTCTACTGGCTCAAGGTCTACGACATCCCCCAGCACGGGCGCGCGGCGCGCGGCAAGCCCATCATCAACCTGATTCAGATCCAGCAGAACGAGCGCATTGCCGCGTTCGTTCCGGTCCGTGAGTTCAGCGACACCCAGTACTTGATATTCGCCACCGCCGGCGGCACCGTGAAGAAGACGTTCCTTTCGGCGTACGGCAATCCGCGGTCCAATGGCATCAACGCCATCAACATCGAGGACCAGGACCAGCTGATCGACGTCCAGGTCACCGACGGCAGCAACGACATCGTGCTGGCGACTCGGCACGGCATGAGCATCCGGTTCAGTGAGAACGACGTTCGGGAAACGGGCCGGGCCACGACGGGCGTGCGCGGCATCGAGCTGGAAGGTGACGACCGGGTGATCGGCATGGTGGTCATCCGCCGCGACGCCACGCTGCTGGTGGTGAGCGAGAAGGGCCTGGGCAAGCGGTCGGAGCTGTCCGAATACCGGGTCCAGCACCGGGGCGGCAAGGGGATCATCACGCTCAAGCACACGGACAAGACGGGCGACATCGTGGCGCTCAAGGAAGTGCTGCCGGAGGACGAGCTGATGCTCATCACCCGCCACGGCGTGATCATCCGGGTGCCGGTGGACGGCATCCGGGTGATCGGGCGCAATACCCAGGGCGTCAAGGTCATGAATCTCGATCCCGGGGACACCGTGGTGGACGTGGCGCGCGTGGTGAAGGAGGAGGAAGGCGGCGACGAGGAGCCGACGGACGAAGCCGGGCCGACGGTCGTCGCGGAGGGTGAAGATCAACGCGAGATGGATTTGGAGTGACCGTCACGCTGGAGTCGATCCGCGAGGCAGCCGCCGGCCTCGTGGGCGTGGCCGTGCGTACTCCGTTGGTTCCGGCGCCCGAGTTGTCGGACCAGGCCGGCGTTCCGGTGTATCTCAAGCTGGAAAGCCAGCAGCCCACGGGAGCCTTCAAGACGCGCGGGGCCTGGACCGCGATTCGGCGGCTGGCCCCCGAGCAGCGATCCCGCGGCGTCATCACCTACTCCAGCGGTAACCACGGGCAGGCGGTCGCCTTCGCGGCGCAGCGCCTCAGGCTACGCGCGGTGATCGTGATGCCCGAGACGGCGCCCCGCACCAAGGTCGACGGCGTCAAGCGCTGGGGCGGTGAAGTGGTGTTTGTGGGCCGTACCTCGGAGGATCGCCGCCAGCGCGCCACGGAGATGGCCGCGTCCGAAGGACTCACGGTCATTCCGCCGTTCGACCATCCCGACGTGGTGGCGGGACAGGCGACGGTGGCGGTGGAGATCCTGGAGCAGTTGCCGGAGGTGGAGTGGGTGGCGGCCCCGGTGGGTGGGGGCGGGCTCGCCGCCGGCATCGCGGCCGCGCTGTCGGCGCTCAAGCCGGCCGCGCGGCTGGCCACGGTCGAGCCCGAAGGCTCCGCGGCGCTGGCCGCCGCCCTGAAGGCCGGGCACATCGTTCGCCTGGAACGCACGGCCAGCATCGCCGACGGGCTGCTGCCGTTGTCGGTGGGCCGTCTCAACTTCGCCATTCTGCACGGACGGGCGCAGCCGGTGGTGGTCTCCGAGGCGGCCATCGCGGAGGCCACCCGGTGGCTCAACGTCGAGAAGCAGTTGGTGGTCGAGCCTTCGGGCGCCGTCACCACGGCGGCGGTCCGGTGCGCAGCGTTCCGGCCCACGGGTCCCACGGTGCTGGTGGTGAGCGGCGGGAACGTCGACTCGGCGGTGCTGGCCCGGCTGGGCGCTTCGAGGGGAGGTCCATGACCGCCGTCGGGACCGCGGGACGGATCATGGTAGCGGACGACGATCCCGCGCTGCTGCACACGCTCGAGCTGATCCTTCGCGAAAACGGCTACGAGGTGATCCCGGTGCCGGGGGGCGAGCAGCTCCTGACGCGGTTGGAGCAAGCCGCCCCCGATCTCCTGATGCTCGACATCATGATGCCCAAGGTGGACGGCCTGCAGTTGTTGGAGCGCGTCAAGCAAGACGCCCGCTGGCGTGATCTGCCGGTGCTGATGGTGTCGTCCATGCCGCCCGAGGAGGCGGCGGTCCGCTCGCTGGGGCTGGGCGCCTCGGATTTCGTGGTGAAGCCCTTCCGGATGCGCGAGATGTTGGCCCGGGTGCAGGCTCACCTGCGGGCCGGTCAAGAGCTGCAGCGGGCCCGGCGTGAGGCCCGGACCCAGGCGCAGACCCTGGATATCCTGCGGGAAGTCACCGACACGCTCCAGCCCGAGGAGATCTACCACGTCCTGGCACGCCGGGTGGCGCGGGTGGTGCGCGTCTCGCGCTGCTCCATCGTGCTCGCGGGGCGCGAGGCCGACCAGGGCATGGTCGTGGCGGCCCACGAGGACCCGACGCTGCGGAATCTCGAGGTGGACCTGCGTCGTTATCCGGAGATCCGCCGCGCCCTCGCCACCAGGCGCACCGTGCTGGTGGCGGATGTGGCGACCGACCCGCTCTACGCGGACGCGCGCCGGGCGTGGCAGCACGAGGGTGTGCAGGTCACCACGCGCTCCGTGATCGCCGTGCCGTTCGATGTCCGCGGCGGGCAGCAGGGGGTCTGCTTCTTGCGCACTAGTGCGGGCGCTGCGCCGCTGACCGAGGGCGACGCGGCGTTCGCCGAGACTGTGATCAAGGCCGCGGTGAGCGCCATCGAGAAGGCCTACGACTTCGAGGCCACGCTGTCCGACAAGCGACGCTTCGAGCTATTGGCCAGCATGGATGCGCTCACCGGGTGTCTCAACCGGCGGGCGCTGATCGAAAGGCTGGAGCGCGAGCTGGATCGGGCCCGGCGCTACGGGTTCCCGGTGAGCATCCTGATGATCGACCTGGACTGGTTCAAGGCCGTCAACGACACCCTGGGCCACCTGGTGGGCGACGCCGTACTGCGGCAGTTGGGGGAGCTGCTGCGCCGCGAGGTGCGCTCGGTGGACCTGGTGGCGCGCTACGGCGGCGAAGAGTTCGTGGTCTTGCTGCCCAACACGGCCACCGACGGCGGCATCAGCTTCGCCGAGCGGCTGCGCGTCCGCGTGGAGCAGCAGGGTTTCACCAGCGGGCTGGCGCCGCTCGCGGTCACGGTCTCGATCGGCGTGGCGACCTTTCCGGCCACGCCGGGGCAGACCGTGGATGATCTGCTGGCCGCGGCGGATCAGGCGCTCTACCGCGCCAAGCACGACGGGCGTAACTTGGTGCGCCGATGAGCGTTCGACGATGCCCGCGCTGCGGGAGCACGTTCGAGGGTGATGCCCGCTTCTGTCCCAAGGATGGAAGCCCGCTGATCGAAGTGGCGGGAGCGCCGGCCGCGCCGGCGGCTCCGGCAGCCCCCGCGGCGAAGACCTCGACGCGTAAGGCCGTCACACCCAAAGCGTCGCCCGCCCTGGACCGCGCCGGTACACTCTCCAACCAGGTCCTCGATGCGCGCTACCAAGTCCAGCGCAAGCTGGGCGAGGGCGGGATGTCGTACGTGTACGAAGCGCGCGAGCTCTCGAGCGGCGAGTCCGTCGCCATCAAGGTGCTGAGCCCCAAGCTGGGGGCGGATCACAGCTCGGTGGAGCGCCTGCGTCGGGAGGCCGGGCTGGCCATGCGGTTGGACCACCCCAACGTGTGCCGCATCCTCCGGCTGGGCGAGACCGAGGACGGCCTCATCTACCTGGTGATGCCCTACCTCAAGGGAGAGTTGCTGTCGGACCGCGAGGTCAGGCTGGGCCCCATGTCGCCCGACGTCGCGGTGCCGCTGCTGGTGCAAGCCTGCGCCGGCCTGCATCACGCCCACCAGCTGCACATCGTCCACCGCGACCTGAAGCCTGAGAACATCATGCTGGTGCCGGACCCCTCGGGCGACCGGGCGGTGGTCATGGACTTCGGCCTGGCCAAGGAGAACCGCGCGGGCTCGGGGCTCGCCAAGCTCACCGCGACCGGCATCATCCTGGGGACGCCGGAGTTCATGAGCCCGGAGCAGATCCGCGGCAAGCCGCTGGATGCCAGAAGCGACGTCTACGCGCTGGGGATCGTGGCCTTCGAGATGTTCACGGGGAAGTTGCCGTTCCAGGGTCGCAATGCCCAGGAGATGATGATCGCGCGTCTGCGAGGGCAGCCCATCCCGCTGCGCCAGTATCGGCCCGACCTGCCGGCCAAGCTGGAGAAGGTGCTAATGCAGTCCATGGAGTCCAATCCCGACAGCCGCTATCCGGACGCCCGGCAATTCGGGCTGGCGTTGCTCGAGACCCTGGACGCCGTTCGGCAGGCGGCGCTGCGACCCATCCTGCAGTGACGGCCGCCGTGCGGTGACGGAGTGGTCATCGAGTATTCTCGCTTTAGGTTCTCTGCTCTCTGCGGTGAATGCACGTCGTAGTCCGGTCGCGAAACCATGAAGCGGTTTCCCGCCTTCGATCCCCCCGAATACGTTGACTGGCGGCCGGATCCTGAGCTGGTGCGCGGGTTTCCGGAAGCCTGGTCGCGGGATCCTGAGCGGGCGAAGATGGTGCGTGGTCTAAGCCGGGAAACGAAGCTCGCGCTGTACGCGGGGCTGGTGCGCACCCGGCTCCACGACGTCATGCTGAAGCGGTGGGTCCGCCAGGGCGTGATCTCCAAGGCCTGGCTGGGGACGGGAGAAGAGGCCGCGACCGTGGGCCCGGTGCACGCGCTGGACCGTGTCAACGACATCGTCGCCCCCATGATCCGGAACGCCGGTGCCTGCTGCGAGATGGGGATGCCCGTCGCCGACATGCTGCGCGGCTACCTCGGCACCTACGATGCACCGTCCAGAGGACGCGATGGGCACGTGGGCAACCTGCGCTATCGGGTGCTCCAGCCCATCTCCAACATCGGCAACATGCCGCCGGTCACGGCGGGGATCGCGCTGTCGTTCGTGCTGCGTGGCGAGCGCCGCGTCGCGTTGACGTGGATCGGCGATGGGTCGGTGAAGTCGGGTCCCACGCATGAGGCGCTCAACTTCGCGGCGGTGATGAGGCTGCCCGCCGTCTTCATCGTACAGAACAACCAGGTGGCGCTGGGCACCCGGGTGGAGCAGGCGCACCTCCCCGGCACGTTCGAACAGCTGCACCAGGCGTACGGTTGTGCCGGATCGGCCTTCGACGGCAACAACGTACTGGACGCGTACGCCGCTACCCGGCTGGCGGCGGATCGGTGTCGCGCGGGGGAGGGGCCCGTCATCCTGTCCGCCGAGACCTTTCGCATGGGCGGGCACGCGACGCACGACGAGCAGGAAGCGCGGGTGGTCCTGCCGCCCGAGCTGTTCGCCCACTGGGGCCAGCGCGACCCGATCGGCCTCTACGAGGAGTTCCTGAAGCTCGATGGGTTCGCGGCCGCGGAGCTCGAGGCCGTCGAATCCGAGGTGACCGCCGAGGTCGATCGAGCGGCTGACGAGGCGCTGCTGAGCCGGCAGACCAACATGCCGCGGCCGGAGAGCGCGATCGATGGCGTGTATGCGTGAGCAGCCGGGGACGCACGCCGCCCCGCGCCCACCCCGGCCCCCGATCGCCACGCGCTTTCTCTCTGCCGCTGGGCTTGGCGCCGCCCTGGCCTGCGGCTCGGGCGGCGCCGGCCAGGACGGTCCGCTGGCCGGCTATGTCCAACAGCCGCTCGACGGCCACGTGCTCACGCTTCCAACAGGCTTCACCATCGCCGTGTATGCCGAGCAGCTGCCCGGCGTGCGGCTCATGGCGCTGGGGCCCGACGGGGACGTGTATGCCACGCTCCCGGAACTGGGCCGCGTGGTGCGGCTCGGCGACGCGGACCAGGATGGCACGGCCGACCGCGTCACCCCCGTGGCCGAGGGGCTCAACTTGCCGCACGGACTCGCCTTCCGGGGGGACACTTTGTACGTGGCGGAGAGCCACCGCGTGGTGCGGTTCGACCGCCCGGGTGCAGGCCCAACCATCGTGGTGGCGAACCTCCCGGCGGACGGCGGGCATTTCACCCGCACCATCCTTATTCAAGGCGAGCGTCTCTTCGTCTCCGTGGGCTCGAGCTGCAACATCTGCGACGAGCGGGATCCGCGGCGCGCGGCCGTGGTGCGGTACCACCTGGACGGATCGGGCGAAACCCTGTTCGCGACGGGGCTCCGCAACGCGGTGGGTCTCACGCTCCACCCCGCGACCGGCGAGATCTGGGCCACCAACAACGACCGCGACAACCTGGGGGACGATCTCCCGCCGGACCGGGTGAACATCCTCCGCGAGGGCGGCTTCTACGGGTGGCCGTTCTGCTATTTGCCGAATCAGCCCAATCCCGAATACCAGCGGACCCCCGGCCGGTGCGCCAACGCGATTGGCCCGGCCATCGTCTTGCCGGCGCACACGGCCCCGTTGGGCTTGGCCTTCTACCAGGGCGCGATGTTCCCCGCGGAGTACCGGGGCGACCTGTTCATCGCGCTCCATGGCTCGTGGAACCGTTCGGCGCCGATCGGCTACGAAGTGGTGCGCGTGGACTTCGAGAACGGACGCCCGGTGAGACCGCCACAGCCGTTCGTGTCCGGGTGGTTGGAAGGTCGCCGCGGCGCGATCAACCGGGTGGCGGGTGTCGGATGGGGGCGGCCGGTGGACGTCCTGGTGCTGCCGGACGGCTCGCTGCTGATCTCGGACGACGAAAGTGGACGCATCTATCGGGTAACCTATCGGCGGTGAGGACCGAAAGAAGACGTGCACCGTCTGAGAGAGACGCTCGGCAAGTGACCAAATCGTGAGCGGTGAGGGGTAGGGGGTGTGATCGCAAGCGCATTGCTGCTGCTGCAGGCGGCAAGCCCGTTGGCCGTTGCCGAGGACTTCACTCGTCCCGACGCGGACGTGCTGCACTACGAGATCGCGCTCACGCTCTCGGACTCCGCGCAGGACATCCGGGCACGGACCACCGTTCGCTACCTCGTCACCGGCGGCGACGGGCCGCTGGAGCTGGACTTCGACAGCGTCCTGGTCGTGGATTCCGTCACCGGGCCGGCCGGCCGTATTCCCGCTGCCGCGACGCACCACCGAGGCTCGAGCGCGGATCCCGGGTGGCAGCGCCGCCGCGCCGCGCCAGGCTGGGTCCTGAGCGTGCCGTTGTGGGGAGACCCGGGCGACACGCTCGCCGTCACGGTCCACTACTGGGGCCGGCCACGCGACGGCCTCTACCTGCGAACCAACTCCTACGGAGCGCCCACGGTCTTCGCCGACAACTGGCCCGATCGGGCGCACTACTGGTTCCCCTGCGACGATCACCCCAGCGACAAGGCGACCGTGGCGTTCACCGTGGAGGTTCCTCCCACGTGGCGCGCCGTGGCCAATGGGAGACTCGAGGGCGTGGATACGCTACCCCACCAGCGCACGCGTTGGCGCTGGAGATCCACTCGCCCGATCCCGACCTACACCATGGTGGTAGGAGCCGGGCGCCTGGCCGTCACGGCCCTGCCGACGCTCACCGCCGTCCCGCAGTCGCTGTGGACCTTCCCGGAGGACTCGGCCTTCGCCGTCCAGGGGCCCTTCCGGCGCGCCACCCTGATGGTGGACGCGTACACCAAGCTCATCGGCGCCTTTCCCTATTCCAAGCTGGCGCACGTGGAGTCCTCCACCCGGTTCGGCGGCATGGAGAACAGCTCGGCCATCTTCTACGCGGAATCCCCGTATGTGGACCGCTCCATGTCGGAAGACGTCGTGGCCCACGAGACCGCCCACCAGTGGTTCGGAGACGCGGTGACCGAGCGGGACTGGCATCACTTGTGGCTGTCCGAGGGCTTCGCCAGCTACTTCGGGCCGCTGTTCTACGAGCTGGTGCAGGAGCCGGCGCGGTTCCGGGAGGTGATGGAGCGTAACCGTCGCGTCTACATGGCGTCCGACGTGGTCGAGCGCCCCATCATCGACACCACGGAGAAGAACATCTCCCGCCTGCTCAACGAAAACAACTACCCCAAGGGCGCGTGGGTCCTGCACCTGCTGCGGCGCGAAGTCGGCGACTCCGCGTTTTTCGCCGGCATCCGAGCGTACTACTCGACGTTTCGCGATTCCACCGCGCTTTCGGCGGACCTCGCCGCAGTCATGGAGCGCTTCGCCGAGCGGCCGCTGGACTGGTTCTTCCAGCAGTGGCTGCTGCAACCGGGGTACCCCAGGCTCGACCTCGCGTGGAGCTATGAGGGCGGCGAGCTAGCCCTGGAGATCCGGCAGACGCAACCCGCGGCCTGGGGCTTCTACCGGGTGCGGCTCCCCGTGGACATCGAGCTGGAAAACGGAGCGCGCGAGTCGTTCGACGTTGAGGTCGAAGCGCGCGCGGCGACGGTCCTGCGACGTGCGCTGCCGGCGAAGCCTACCCGCCTGGTGCCGGATGCGGAGGGGGTGGTGCTGGCGGAGACGTCGGTGACGGCCCGCTGAGCGTGCCGGCGGCCGCGATCGCGGCCCAGGCGCTCTCCACCGCCAAGCGCGGTGCGGCCTGATCCGGGGTCCACTCCTTGTTGGCCACGCGCTCCAGCATCAGGCCGATGAGTTGTAGCCAGATATCGGCCCACACCTCGACCGCTCCGGGCCGCACCAGGCCCGCCCCCTTGCCGGACGCAATCAACTTCTCGACTTCGTCGCGCAGCTCCTTGGCCGCGTCACGGCTCCTGGGGTCCAGCAGGCTCCGCACCCGACTCACGAATACCAGTCGCACCACGTGCGGATTGCGGACCGCCACGTCTCGCCAGCCCGCGGCGATGCGCTCCAAGCGTTCGGCGCACGGCAGTCCCGCCGGCGTGTCCCTCACGATGGTGGTAAACACCCGAACCCCCGCCCGGTAGATCTCGTTCAGCAGCTGCTCCTTGCTGGCGAAATGCCGGTAGATGGTCCCTTCGGCCACACCCGCCTTGGCCGCGATCTCCGGCGTGGTGCTCGCGTGGTAGCCCTGTGTGGTGAATAGCTCCAGGGCGGCGCGTACCAGCCGGTCGCGGGTACCTTTGGGGTCTCGGCGCCGGCCGGTCGGGGATTTTGGGTCTTGGCCGCCTGGAGGGTGAGTCATCACTCACGACAGTACAACTGGCGGTCCGGTTTGTCGATAGGCCGGCTGCCGCGGTCGGATCCGCACCCCGGCCGGGTCGTGAGATGTAAGACGTGAGAAGTGAGACGGTGGCATGGGCCTTCTCACTTTCTCACCCCTCACGTCTCACCCTTCAGTACGTCCACCTCGTGTGCGCTTGTAGGACCAGCCCGTCTGGCCCCACGCCAAGCGTCGTGCCGAGGATTCCCGCCCGCCCGAATTGCAGGAACAGCCCCGCGCCGCCGCCCACCTGAAGGCCTTCGGTCGTGAGCGTGAACGGCTCCGGCTCGAACACGCGCCCCGCATCCAGGAAGGCCACGACGGTGGTGCGCACCAGCGTCGGCACCGCGTAGGCGTCGTAGCGCACGTCGAGGTTGGCGAAGAGCTTGTTGCGGCCCAGCAGGCGGTGCTCCTCCAGCGCCCGGTGCGACGCGGGCCCCCCCACGCCCTCGTACGGCCGATCGCTGGCCTCGATCCGATAGTACGATCCCAGCCACGGCGTGCCGCCCATGCTCTCGCCCACCACGCGACCGGCCACCACCACCTGCGGCCCGATGGACAGATAGCCCGCCGCGCTCAGGGTGGTCCGGGTGTAGCTCAGGTCGCCGGCTACCGACGTGTCGGCGACCGAGTAGAGGGCCTCAATCAGCGCGCCGCGCCGCGGCGTGGGTTCACTGTCGCGCAGGTCCAAGACCAGGCCGGCCCGCGCCGAGATGTCGGCGGTGGAGCGGGCGATGGTGGGATCGGCGGCCGCCGCGAGGTCGGCCTTGAGCTGGCCCGGGCCCGGGAGGGTATCGATGCGCCAGCGCTCGGCGTGGAAGCCGGCCAGGACGCGGAGCGGTCCCACGATCTGGCGTTGGATCTCGGCGCGCGCCGCGTACCGGAGGTTGAGCGACTGGTAGTAGTGTGGCTGTGCGTCCGTGACGTTGATCCCGTCAACCGTCACCTGGTTCCCTATTCCGTAATAGTTCTCCCTGGCGCGGCGCTGCGCGCTGGCGGTGCCCACCAGGCGCCAGCCCCGGAACAGGTCCGGAAGCCTGGCCTCGAGCACCATCTCGCGGCTGCCCGATGTGGACGCTTGCCCGCTGACGGAGAACGAAGCCCGGTACGCGGGTGGGCGGTCCCAATCCGCAAACCCAAGGGGGGAGAGATAGGCGTAATAGCCGCCTACGGTGAGCCCGTCGCGCATCGTGTAGAACAGCTTGGGGTACGCGACGTCGGTCCAGGTGTAGGTCCGGAACGGCGACTCTTGCGGCGACTCCTGCGCTAGCCCCAAGCGGGCTGCCACCAGCGCCACCGCCAGGCACCACGCGGGTCTCACGAACCGCGGCGCCGGCGCTGGTACAGGTAGGCGCAATCGCGCAGGGCGGCCCGGTCCTCTTCCCATACCGCGTAGCGGTCCCCCGAGAAGAGCGACGCCGAGCCGTACTCGCCGATCTTGTTGACCGCGTAAAACGTGAGACCGAACCTTGGTCGGCCCTGCTCGTCCAGCAGCCGCGGCTCGGTCATCGTGATCACCCGCTTCAGGGTTTCGAGACAGGCGTCGGTCGGTTTGATGCCCCGGCGCATGGACTCCACGGTGAGGAATGCCCCACATACCTTGATGTTGGATTCCCCCCGGCCGGTGGAGCCGGCCGCGCCCACGTCGTTGTCCGTGTATTGACCCGCCCCGACGAGGGCCGAGTCGCCCACCCGGCCCGGGATCTTCCACGCCAACCCGCTGGTGGTGGTCACGGAGGAGATCTCCCCCTTCGCGTTCACCAGGTTGCAGTTGATGGTGCCCGTGGGGCGGACCACCAGGTTCGCGTCCTCCGGCACGTCGAGCCAGTCGTCGGCCGCTCCCCGGTTGGCCCGCCAGCGCAGCCAGATCTCGCGGGCCTTATCGGTGAGCAGGTTTTCTTCCTTGAAGCCGTAGGACAACGCGAATCGCTTGGCGCCCTCGCCCACCAGCAGGATGTGGTTGGTGTACCACAGGACGTACTTGGCCACTTCACTCGGCGTCTTGATCCCTTCGAGCGCGGCCACGGCACCCGCCCGCTTGGTGGGACCGTGCATGCACGACGCGTCGAGTTGCACCACGCCCTCTTCGTTGGGCAGGCCGCCGTACCCCACCGACGTGTCCTCCGGGTCCAGCTCCTGGATCTTCACGCCGTCGATCCCCGCCTCCAGCGGGTCCACGCCCTGCGCCAGCAGCCGGCCGGCTCGCTCGACCGCGCGCAGGCCGTTCGACGATGCGACCACCACATTGCGCCCCGCGGGCCGGACCAGGATGGCAGGGGCGGCCGTCCGGCGGGCGGGCGCGGCACCGAGCACGGCCCCGGCCGCCATCCCGGTGGCGGCGCCCACGAAATCCCGGCGAGTGAGGAGGTCAGACATGGTGCGCCTCGCGGTGGCGGAGAAGGGTTGCGAGTTAATGGCGGCGGGAGAGAAAGTCAACGAGGAGAAGCTGGATGGCTGACAGCCGACACGCTTGCCCGCCTGGCATCGCGCGCATACGTTCCCGCCGCATGCCCGAGTCTTCCGCAATGCTCTCGGTCGTGTTGCCGGTGTTCAACGAGCGGGACAACCTGGCGCCGCTCTTCGACGAGCTGGGTGCCGCCCTGGGAGACCGTCGCTATGAGATCATCGCCGTGGACGACGGCTCGACCGACGGGTCGCTCGACGAACTGCTGCGCCAGCGCCGCGACCGGCCGGCGCTGCGGGTGATCACGCTTCGGCAGCGCAGCGGCCAGAGCGCCGCCCTCGCGGCCGGCTGGACCGCGGCCCGGGGAGACCTGGTCGTGATGCTGGATGCCGACGGCCAGAACGACCCGGCCGATATTCCCACGTTGCTGGATCGGCTGCAGACGGATCCTCGCCTGGCCGCCGCCGCGGGCTACCGGGTGCGGCGCCGGGACTCGCGCTGGAAGCGGGCCCAGAGCCGCATCGCCAACGCGGTACGGAACTGGATCACCCGCGACCGGGTGCGAGACACCGGATGCTCGCTGAAGGCGGTGCGACGCGACGCCCTGACCGCTCTCCCGCGTTTCGACGGCATGCATCGGTTCCTGCCCACGCTGATCCGCCTCCAGGGCGGCCTGGTGGCGGAGGTTCCGGTGTCGCACCGTCCCCGCCGCTCCGGCCACAGCAAGTACACCGCCCGAAACCGCGCCCTGGAAGCGCTTCGCGACGCCTTGGGCGTGCGCTGGCTCCGCCGCCGCGCGCTCCGGTACGTGGTGCGCGAGGAGTTGGGCTGACGTGGCACGACGCCCCCGGCTCGATCCCGCGATCTTCAACCTGCCCGTCGAGCGCATGCGGCAGGGCTATTACTCGGACAAGTACTTCGTTCGCGCCCGGGAAGTGCTGCTGGCCGACCGCCACCGGCCCCGCGTGTTGATGCAGGTGTTCGGCAAGGCGCACGCGTACCTGGGCGGCATCGACGAGGCGATCGCCATCCTCCAGCTCTGCGCCGTCGAGTGGCCCGAGCTCGAGGTCCAGGCCCTCTACGACGGCGACGAGATTCGCCCCTGGGAGACGGTGCTCACCGTCGAGGGGCCGTACGACGCCGTCGCCCATCTCGAAACGCTCTACCTCGGCGTGCTGGCGCGGCGCACCCGGGTGGGGACCAACACCCGGCTGGTGGTGGAGGCGGCCAAGCCTAAGGAAGTGATGTTCTTCCCGGCGCGGCACGACCACTGGCTGGTGCAGACGGGTGACGGCTACGCGGCCCACATCGCCGGCGCCATCGGCGTCTCCACCGATGCGCAAGCCTCGTGGTGGGGCAGCGAAGGCATCGGGACCGTGCCCCACGCCATCATCGCCGCCTATGGCGGCTACACCGTGCTCGCCTCCCAGAAGTTCGCCCAGTACACGCCGGAGCACGTGCGGCTGATCACCCTGGTGGATTTCGACAACGATTCCGTCGGCACCTCGCTGGCCGTGGCGCGGGCGCTGGGGCCCCGGCTGTACGGCGTCCGGCTGGACACGTCGGAGACGATGGTGGACCAGTCCATCATCCCCCAGATGGGACACTTCCATCCTGCCGGCGTGAACCCGCAGCTGGTCCTGAACGTGCGGCGGGCCCTGGACCGCGAAGGCTTCCGGCACGTCAAGATCGTGGTGTCCGGCGGCTTCGACGTCGAGAAGATCCGTCACTTCGAGGAGCTGGGCGTCCCGGTGGACGCCTACGGCGTCGGGTCCTCGCTGTTCCGGGGCGGCGGGCGCTTCGACTTCACGGCGGACGTGGTGAAGGTGGAGGGGAAGCCCTGCGCCAAGACCGGGCGGGAGTACCGGGAGAACCCCCGGCTGGAGCGGGTGACGTAGAAGCAGAAGGCGGAGAAGGCGCGGGCCCCGCCTTTACAGCCCGGGTCTACCTGCATAATATTCCCAACCAATGTATAAGAATGCAGCCACGCGAGTGGCCGTGCTGGGGGCGTCCGGCTACGTGGGCCGCGAGCTGGTGGGCCTGCTGGACGGGCACGCCGACGTGGCGCTGGCCTTCGCCACCTCGGAGAGCGAGTCGCGCCTCGATGGCCGCGACCTGATTCCGCTGGCCGACGCCGAGGGGCGTTGGGACGACGCGCGCCTGGTGTTCAGCTGTCTACCGCACGGCGTTTCGGCGCCCGCGGTGGGCCGTGCCGAAGCCGCCGGCGCGCGGGTGGTGGACCTGTCGGCGGACCTGCGGCTGTCGGACCGGGCGGTGTACGGCCTCACCGAGGTCTATCGCGACGCGTTGCCCGAGGCGGACCTGGTAGCGAACCCCGGTTGCTATCCCACGGTCGCCGTCCTGTCGGTACTGCCCCTGGCACGGGCCGGCGTGATCGACACCACCCGGCCGCTCATCATTGACGCCGCGTCGGGCGTCTCAGGCGCGGGCCGAAACCCGCGGCGCGACCTGCTGTTCGGCGAGGTGGCGGAAGATTTCCGGGCTTACAGCGCGGGCAACGAGCACCGGCATCTGCCCGAGATCACCCGGCAGCTCGCGGCCGTGGCGGGCGCGGTGGACGTGGTGTTCACGCCCCATCTGCTGCCGGTCCGCCGCGGGATCCTGGCCACCATGCACGTGCCGCTCGCGCGCGAGCTGACCCGCGTCGAGGCGGAGGCAATCCTGCTCGAGGCCTACGGGGACGAGCCGTGCATCCGGGTCCTGCCGGGCGCCCTCCCGACGCTCAAGGACGTGATCTACCGCAATCGTCTGGCCCTTGGCGTGATGCCGGTGAAGCACGTCTCGCGCCCCATGCTCACCGTGGTCGGCGCGATCGACAACCTGGTCAAAGGCGCCGCCGGGCAGGCGGTCCAGAACATGAACGTGATGTGCGGATTCCCGGAGACGCGGGGGTTGGCGTGCTGACCCCGTTCCAACCCCTCTCGGGCGGCGAAATCCAGTGAACCAGAAAACACCGGTTGGAACGGGGCTGAGAGGCGTGCGCGTCATCAAGGTCGGCGGCGGCGAGATGGAAGACGCCGCGTGGCTGGACCGGTTCGCCACCGGCGTCAAGCACGCCTGGCCCGCAGTGATCGTCCACGGGGGCGGGCGCCGCATCTCGGCCTGGCAGGAGCGGCTCGGCCTGCCGGTGGAGATGCGGGACGGCGTCCGGGTCACCACCGCCGAGGTGGCGGAGCTGGTCCAGATGGTGCTGTGCGGTCCCATCCGGAGCGCCATTGTGCGGGCGCTCCGCTCGCGGGGCGTGGACGCGGTGGGGGTGGCGGGCGGTGACGGGTGCTTCACGGTGGAGCTGCTGGATCCGGAGCGCCTGGGCCGGGTGGGGCGTGTGACGGGCGTGGACTGCGGGTTCCTGTTGGGTTTGCTGGAGCGCGGTATCACGCCGGTGCTGGCGCCGGTATCGGTCGGGCCCGACGGAACCGCCGTGAACGTCAACGCGGACGACGCGGCGGCGGCGGTGGCCAACGCGCTCGACGCGGTCGAGCTGCTGTTCGTGTCGGACGTTCCGGGCGTGATGCGCGGTGCGGAGCGGATCGCGGCGGTGACCCCCGCGGACCTCGACGGCCTCATTGCGGGCGGCGTGGTGCAGGGCGGCATGGTCGCCAAGCTCAAGGCCGCCGTGGCGGCGAGCCGTGCCCCGGCGCGCATCGGGGACGTCGGCATGCTGACCGATCCGACCCGAGGCACGGTGATCACCGCGGCGGGCGCGGCGGGCGCGGCGGCATGAGCGCCACGGTACGTCCGGCCGCCGAGGCGCTGCTTCCGGTGTATCGCCGGTTTCCGGTGTGCATCGTGGCCGGCGAGGGGTGCGAGCTCATCGCGGACGACGGCACCCGGTATCTGGATTTCGTGGCCGGGATCTCGGTCAACCTGCTGGGCTACAACCATCCGGTGCTGCGCCGGGCCTTGGAGCGTGCCGCGGAGACTGGCGTGCTGCACACCTCGAATCTCTACCGCACTATCCCGGGCGAGGAGCTGGCGGCCGAGCTGGTGGAGCGGTCGTTCGCGTCGCACGTGTTCTTCTGCAATTCCGGCGCGGAAGCGAACGAGGGCGCGTTCAAATTCGCGCGGCGGGCGGCTGTGGGGCCGGAGCAGCGGGAGATCGTTGCCTTGAAGGGGTCGTTCCACGGACGGACCTTCGCCGCGCTGGCCGCGACCGATCGGCCGCCGTACCGGGAGCCGTTCCTGCCGCTGGTGCCGGGGATCCGGATCGTGGACCCGGGCCACCAGGCGGAGCTGGAGCGCGCGATCACGCGCCGGCGGACGGCCGCGGTGATCGTCGAGCCGGTGCAGGGCGAGGGCGGCGTCAACGTGATGCCCGATGCGCTGCTGCAAGACCTCCGCGAAATGTGCAGCGAAGCCGGTGCGGCGCTGATCTTCGATGAGATCCAGTGCGGCCTGGGGCGCACCGGCACCCTGTTCGCGTACCAGCAAACCGGGGTGGTGCCGGACCTGGTGACGCTGGCCAAGGGCCTGGGCGGTGGCCTGCCCATGGGCGCCGTGCTGGTGAACGAAACCATAGCGGCGTCCGTTCAGCCGGGCGATCACGCCACCACGTTCGGCGGCGGCCCCTTCGTGGCGTCGCTGGCGCTGGCGCAGCTGGGGGTGCTGAGCGAGCCGGGGTTTCTAGCGGCCGTGCGGCAGAAGGGCGAGTGGCTGGGGACCCGTCTGGCGGTGCTGGCGGCGCGACACGACTCGGTGGTGGCGGTGCGCGGGCGCGGCCTGATGTGGGGCATCGAGCTCGAGGACGCGGCACAGCCGGTGGTCGAGCGCGCCCTGGAGCGTGGCCTGCTGGTGATCTCTGCCGGTCCCACCGTGATTCGGCTGCTGCCCCCGCTGACGATCACCAGGGAGGAGCTGGCCCGCGGCGTGGAGCTGCTGGAGAGCTGCCTGTGACCGCGCTTCCGGTTCCCAGCCAGCTCATCGTCTCCCCCCGCGCCGCCACGCTGGACGATGTTCCGGCGATGGTACAGCTCATGGGCCCCTATATCGCGACTGGCGACCTCCTACCCCGCACCGCGGCCGACCTGGAGCGGGACATCGCCAACTACCGCGTCGCTACCGATCAGCACGGCAAGGTGATCGGCATGGGCGGGCTGAAGCCGTACTCCTCCGGGCTGGCGGAAGTGATCGCGCTGGCGGTTGCGCCGCGGGCCCAGGGACAGGGCGTGGGCTTGGGCGTCGTCGAGCGCCTGCTGGATCGCGCGGCGGAGCTGGGCTTCGCCGATGTGTTCGCCCTCACCCGGGTGCCCGGCTTCTTCCACCGGCTGGGGTTCACCACGGTGGAGAAGAGCCGCTTCCCCCTCAAGGTATGGTTCGACTGCGCCCGCTGCCCGCGACGGCACTCGTGCGACGAGATCGCGGTGCATTTAACTGACGTAGCATCTCGTCGAGCATCGAAGTAGCTTACCGTAAAACGTCATCCGCTGCCCGTTATCCGTTTTCCGTCGAGCGTTGTCGGTGGCCGGCGGGACCACGGACCACGGAGAACGGATAACGGACAACGCTTTTCTCGCGGGCATCGAGATGGCCGGCCTGATCTTCTGGGACGTCGACACCCAATACGACTTCATGCGCGCCGACGGCAAGCTGTACGTGCCGGACGCCGAGCGGATCATTCCCAATTTGGCGCAGCTGACGGGCGCGGCGCACCAGCACGGCATCCGCGTCGTGGCCAGCGCGGACGACCATGTGCCGGGGCACCGCGAGCTGTCGGACGCCCCGGACTTCAAGGAGACGTTTCCGCCGCATTGCATGCGCGGCACCGCGGGCCAGCGGAAGATTCCGGAAACCGCGCTCACGGGCCCGCTGGTGATCGAGCCGGAGCCCCTGCCGGCGGTCGAGCTCACGAAGCGGGTGCGGCGTCACGACGGCGACATCCTGTTTCACAAGCACTGGTTCGACGTGTTCACCAACCCCAACGTGGAGCCCGTGGTCCGGGAGCTGGATCCGGAGCGGATCGTGCTGTACGGCGTGGCCCTGGACGTGTGCGACAAGTACGCCATCGAGGGCCTGCTCCAACGCCGGCCCCACACCCAACTCTATGTGGTCACCGACGCGATGAAGCCGATCGACGCCAAGCAGGCCGAGCGGCTGCTGGGGCAGTGGCAGCAGCGCGGCGCGGAACTCGTCACCACTACGGACGCAATCGCACTCGCGCGGCGACGCGCGGAATCAGCTCCGGCGCAACCCGGATGACGGCGCCCTCGTTCGGGCGCTTTTTCCTGCCGGGTCCCACGGAGGTGCACCCGGGCGTCCTCGCCGCGCTCACCCGCCCGATGATCCCGCATCGGGGCCGGGAGATGCGCCAGCTGCTGGCGGGCATGGCGGAACCGCTGAAACAACTGTTCCGCACTCAGCGCCGGGTGCTGGTGGGCACCTGCTCCGCCACCGGCTTCATGGAGATGGCGGTGCGGTCGGGGGTGCGGCAGCGGGCCCTGTCGTTGGTGAGCGGCGCGTTCGGCGAGCGGTTCGCCGCGATCGTGGCCGCCACCGGCCGCGAGGTCATCCGGCTCAACGTGGCGCCGGGCCAGACCATCGAGGCGGACATGCTGCACGACGCCCTCCGGCGCTCGGAGGTAGACGCGGTCACCATGGTTCACTCCGAGACGTCCACCGGCGCCCTGGCGCCCCTGGAGGCGCTGGCCCAGGTGATGCGCCAGCACCCGGATGTGCTCCTGTTGGTGGACGCCGTGACCTCGCTCGCGGGATCTCCGGTCGAGACCGACGCCTGGGGATTGGATTTCGGGTTCACCGGGTCCCAGAAGGCCCTGGCGCTGCCACCGGGGCTGGCGCTGGGCGTCGCCTCCGAGCGGATGCTGGAGCGGGCCCAAACCATTCCGGAGCGCGGCGCATACCTGGACCTGGTGGCCTTCGACGAGGCGGCCGCGGAGATGCAACCCACCAACACGCCGGCTATGTCCCTTTATTACGCGCTCGACGCGCAACTCCAGCGGATCGCCGCCGAGGGTGGGGTGGAGGCTAGGTGGCGGCGGCACGACGCCATGCGGCAAGCGGTGGAGCAGTGGGTGGCGGGGTCGGGCGGCGCGCTGGGCTTCTCGTATCTCCCCGCCGAAGGGCGGCGATCCTGGACCATCTCGTGTCTCAAGGTGCCTGAGGGGAAGAAGGGGCGGGCGATCGCTCAGGCGTTGGGGGAGCGGGGCTGGACCATCGGCTCCGGCTACGGCTCGCTCAAGGAGTCCACCATTCGGATCGGGCACATGGGTGATCACACGGTAGCCGGCGTGCAGGCAGTGCTGGCCGAAGTGGAGGCGGCGACGCGATGAAGCGGGTCGTGGTGGTAGCGGACAAGGTGGATGCCGGCGGGCTGGCGCTGCTGGAGCAGGCGCCGGGACTGGAAGTGCTGAAGGCGATCAAGAATCCGAGCAAGTTCAAAGAGGCGCTCCCGCAGGCGCAGGCGCTGCTGGTCCGCTCCGAGACCAAGGTGACCGCCGAGCTGCTGGCCCAGGCGCCGCAACTGCGGGTCATCGGGCGCGCGGGCATCGGCGTGGATAACATCGACCTGGAGGAAGCCACCCGGCGCGGGATCGCGGTCTTCAACGCGCCCGGCGGCAACACGGTGAGCGCCGCCGAACACACGGTGGGCCTGCTCCTCGCCCTGGTCCGGAAGATTCCTTGGGCGGACGCCAGCATGCGCACCGGCGAGTGGGACCGGCAGCGGTTCCTGGGCACCGAGCTCAGGGGCAAGACCCTGGGGATCGTGGGCTTAGGAAGGATCGGGGCGCACGTGGCGACGCTGGCCCGCGCCTTCGGGATGGCGGTGCTGGCCTACGACCCCTACTTGACCGAGGGGCGCGCCAAGGAGCTGCAAGCAGAGCTGGTGCCGCTCGACGAGCTGTTGCAGCGGGTGGATGTCGTCACCCTCCATCTTCCGCTGACCAAGGAAACCAAGGCGCTGATCGATCGCCGGCGCATCGGCCTGATGAAGCCGAGCGCCGTGCTGCTCAACTGCGCCCGCGGCGGGCTGGTGGACGAGCCGGCGCTGCTCCAGGCGCTGGAGCAGGGGAAGCTCGCCGGAGCCGCGATCGACGTGTTCGAGACCGAGCCGTTGCCCGCCGATTCGCCGCTCCGTAGTGCGGAGCGCGTGATCCTCACCCCGCACCTGGCCGCGTCCACGGCGGAAGCGCAGGAGCTGGTGAGTCTCGAGATCTGTCGCGTGGTGCGCGACGCGCTGGTCACGGGGAACCTGAGCGGCGCGGTCAACCTCCCGGGCGTGTCGGGAGCCATGCTGGCGCGGCTCGAGCCGCTCCTGGACCTGGCGAGGCGGCTGGGGCGATTCGCCGCGGCGCTGAGCCCGGGGCGCGTGGAGGGGATCGAGGTGCACTACGGGGGCACCGATCAAGGAGCGCAGCGGGTGATCCAGCTGGCGGCCATCGAGGGTGCGCTCGGCACCATGGGCGTGGGTCCGGTGACCCTGGTGAACGCGGCGGCCCTGGCGGAAGGCCGAGGGATCGCCCTGGGCGGGCGCACCGGGGCGCCGGAGCCGGGATTCGAGACCACCGTCGAGGTGACGGTGCGCGCGGCGTCCGGGACGGCGAGCGTGGTGGGGGCCCTGGCTGGTGAGCACGGCCACATCGTCCGGATCAACGGGTTCGCCATCGATATCCCCCCGGATGGCCACATTCTCGTGCTCCGGAACCGCGACGTGCCGGGCGTGATCGGCCGGGTGGGGACCGTGCTAGGAGAGGCGCGGATCAACATAGGCGCGTATCACCTATCCCGCCGCACGCAACAGGGCCAGGAAGCCCTCGGCGCCGTGGCCGTGGATCAACCACCGCCCCCCGAGGTGTTGGAGCGGCTGTCCGGCCTGCCGGACGTGCTGGACGTGCGGCTGGCGAATCTCAACGGCGTGGCCTGACTGGGTCTGTTCGGGAAACGGGAAACGGGAAACGGGAAAGGGGAAACGGGAAACGGTCGGCCTACGTTTCCCGTTGCCCGTTTCCCGCCGCTCTCAGGCCCCAGCCCGCGGAGGTGTTTAGATTAGAGCCCGATGGCCACAGATCCACGACAGAACCCCGCGTACGATCCCGCCGCGGTGGAGGTCAAGTGGCAGCGGCTGTGGGAGGAGCGCCGCACCAACGCGGTGGACCTGCGCGCGGCGGCCAAGCCGTACTTCAACCTCATGATGTTCCCCTATCCCTCGGCCGAGGGGCTGCACGTGGGGAACGTGTTCGCGTTCGTGGGAAGCGACATCCACGGCCGGTTCCGCCGGCTCCAGGGATGGGACGTGTTCGAGCCCCTGGGGTTCGACGCGTTCGGGATCCACTCGGAGAACTACGCCCTCAAGGTCAACCAGCACCCCGGACGACTGATCCCGCAGAACATCGTCAACTTTCGCCGCCAGCTGAAACGCGTGGGGTTGATGATCGACTGGGACCACGAGGTCCAGACGATCGACCCGCAGTACTACCAGTGGACCCAGTGGATCTTCGTGAAGTTGTTCGAGGCTGGCCTGGCGGAGCGGCGGCAGGCGCCGGTCAACTGGTGCCCCGAGTGCAAGACCGTGCTCGCCAACGAGCAGGTCGTCAACGGCGGCTACTGCGAGCGCCACCCCGATACCCGCGTGGTGCAGCGGTTCCTGGCGCAGTGGTTCTTCAAGATCACCAGGTACACGGAGCGGCTGCTCGAGAATCTCAAGACGCTCGACTGGTCCGATTCCACGCGGACCATGCAGGCGAATTGGATCGGGCGCTCGGAGGGGGCGGAGCTGGTGTTTGAGACGCCGGTCTCCGAGCCCATCCGGGTGTACACCACGCGGCCGGACACGATATTCGGGGCCACCTACGTGGTGCTCGCTCCCGAGCACCCGCTGGTGGAGCGGCTCACGGCCACGGACCGGCAGACGCAGGTCAAAGCCTACCGCGAGCGCGTGGCGAACATGGATCTAGTAGCGCGACGGGTCGGCTCCAAGGACAAGACCGGGGTATTCACCGGCGCCTACGCGCGGAACCCTGCTACGGGCGAAGCGGTGCCGATCTGGATCGCCGATTACGTGCTGATGGAGTACGGCAGCGGCGCGATCATGGGTGTTCCGGCGCACGACGAGCGCGATTTCGAGTTTGCGAGGCAGTTCGGGCTGGAAATCCGGCAGGTGGTGGGGCCGGGGGCCGGGGGCCGGGGACCGGGGACCGGGGAAGCCGCGGCGGCAACCCCGGACCCCGGACCTCGGACCCCGGACCCCGTTCTTCCGTTCACCACCTGGGACGGCGTCCTCACGAACAGCGCCCAGTTTGACGGGATGCCGTGCCGTGACGCCGTTCGGGCCATCACCGAGTGGCTGAGCCAGCGCCAGCTCGCGAAGTCTCAGGTGCAGTACCGGCTCCACGACTGGTGCATCTCGCGGCAGCGCTACTGGGGCCCGCCCATCCCGGTGATTCATTGCGCAGCGTGCGGGCCGGTGCCGGTTCCCGAGAAGGACCTCCCGGTGCTGTTGCCGCCCATCGAGGATTTCCGGCCGGACGAAAGCGGGGTCTCGCCGCTGGCCCGCCACGAAGAGTGGTACCGCGTCCCGTGCCCGCGCTGTGGCAAGCTGGGCCGCCGCGAGACCGATGTCTCGGACACGTTCCTGGACTCGGCGTGGTACTTCCTGCGCTATCCCTCGACCGAGTTCGTGGACCGGGCGTTCGACGCGGAGCTCACGCGCAAGTGGCTCCCGGTGAGCACCTACATCGGCGGGAACGAGCACGCGGTGCTCCACCTCATGTACTCGCGCTTCATCACCATGGTGTTGCACGATCTCAAGCTGCTGCCGTTTGAGGAGCCGTACGTCCGGTTCCGGGCCCACGGCACCATCGTCAAGGACGGCGCCAAGATGTCCAAGTCCCGCGGCAACGTGGTGGTGCCGGACGACCACATCGCCAGGTGGGGCGCGGACACCTTCCGCATGTACCTCATGTTCCTGGGGCCGTACCAGGAAGGGGGCGACTTCCGGGACGAGGGGATCGCCGGCATCCGGCGCTTCCTGGACAAGGTGTGGGGCGCGGTGCGGGCGGCTCAGGCTGGCGACGGAGGCAAGCCGGACCGCGCCACGCTCACCAAACTCCACCAGGCCATTCGCAAGGTCACGGAAGACATCGAGGAGCTGCGCTACAACACGGCCATCGCGGCCATGATGGAGTACATCAACGCGCTCCGTGATGCCACCGGCCTCGCCACCAGTGAGCCCGGTGCCCGCGTCACTCCTGAGCTGATCGAGCCCATCATCATTATGCTGGCGCCGCTCGCGCCGCATTTCGCCGAGGAGTGCTGGGAGCGGCTGGGGCGGCGCGGAACCGTGTTCGACGGGTCCTGGCCCAGGTGGGATGCCGGGCTCGCCCAGGAGTCCCAGATCGAGCTGGTGGTGCAGGTCAACGGTCGGGTGCGTGGCCGGCTGCAGGTGACGCGTGGAATGACGCAAGCCCAAGCTGTGGAGCGGGCCCTGGCCGACGACGCGGTCCGGAAGTTCGTGGGTGGCAAGAAAGTCCGAAAGGCGGTCTACGTCGAGGACCGGCTGGTGAATCTGGTCGTCTAGAACGTGCATTGTTCACGTCAGCCACTTCGCTACCAGGTCGCCGACGACATAGCCCACACCTGCCACGCCCAGTCCCACCACGAACATATCCATCCCGCTCCGGATGACTCCACGGCCGGTGAACACACTGCGCGCGGCGCCCACCGCGAAGTGGGACAGCATCGCGATGGCGAACGAGGTCCAGATCGCCGCCTGACTTTCGAACAGGAAGAACGGCGCCACGGGAATCAGCGCTCCCACGGCCGTGGCCGAGCCCGTTATCCACCCCTCCTTGAGCGGGGTAGTGTGGGCTTCGCCGATCTTCAACTCCTCACGGACTTTCTCGTCCAGCGCCCGCTCGGGGTTGGCCATCACGTCGCGCGCCATCCGCTGGGCCTGCTCCCGTTCGATGCCCTTCGCCTCATAGAGCAACGCCAGCTCGTCCCGCTCGACCTCCGGCATCATCCGGATCTCTTCGCGCTCCATGTCGATCTCGTGGGCGTACACCTCGCGCTCGCTCTTGGCGGCCAGGTAGCCGGAGGATCCCATGGACAGCGCGTCGGCGATCATCCCGGCGACCCCCGTCACGACCACGATGTGCGCGGCGACCGAGGCGCCAATGACCCCGGCCACCAGCCCGAAATTGGCCGTCAAGCCGTCGTTGAAGCCGTAGACCACGTTGCGCAGGAACCCGCCCGACTCGGTGCGGTGCCAGGGCTCCCCGCTGGTGCCGGCGATCCCCGAGAGCGTCTCCGCGTGCTGGGCCGATTCCCTGGCCAGCGTCAGCGCGGCGTCCTTCACGGCCCCGGGGTCGGTCTCCTTGTAGAGATCGAGGTAGCCCTTCACCTCCTGGCCCTCCTCTTTGAGCAGCAGCCCCAGCAGGATGGAAGGGCCGAACCGGCGGGCGGTCCACGCCATGAGCCGGGCGCGCAGCGAGGGCGAGGGGACACCGGTCTCTCTGCCGTGCTCGGCCAGCACCTTGCGCCAGATGCCGGTGTGGCGGTCCTCCACCTCCGCCAGCCGGAGGTAGATCTCGCGCCGCTTCGGGGTCGGCTCGGCTTGAGCCAGCACTCGATACAGGAACGCGGCGTCCGCCTCGTCCTGGAGATGGTGCTCCCAGAGGGCCAGCGCGTCGTTGGAAACCGTAGGGGAAGCCATGGGCCCAACTTAGCGCGTGGGTGGAGCGGGTTGAAGCGGGCCCGGCGAGCTTGAGGGCCTGGGCCCCGGGCTACGGCCCCGGCCCCGCGACGCGCCGATATGCTTAGGCATCTATACTTTTGGCCATGTCACCGGCGATGCTCGCGGCGCTAGGGCCGTTCCAACCGCTCGGAGCTATATGGGACCCGGAGTGTTGACGCCAACGGTTGGAACGGTCCTGGACGACCTCGCGATCCAACGGGCCAGGGCAGGCGATCTGGACGCCCTGGAGCGCATTTACCGGGCCTATGAAGGCACGGTGTACACCCTCGCCCGCCGGATCTGCCGGACGGCCGAGGACGCCGAGGACGTGCTGCAGGAGACGTTTTTCGAGGTGTGCCGGAGCATCGGCGGCTTCCGGGGGAGCGGTCCCGGGAGCCTCACGGCCTGGATCAAGCGGGTGGCGTCCAGCAAGGCGCTGATGCGGATCCGGCGGGAGAAGTACCGCGAGACGGACGAGCTGTTCGAGGACGGCGACGCGGTGGCCCGGCGCGATCCCGATGTGGCCCTGACGCTGGACCTGGAGCAAGCCCTGGCCCGGTTGCCGGATCGGTCGCGCGCGGTGGTCTGGATGCACGACGTCGAGGGCTACACCCACGAGGACATCGCCGAGATGATGGGCATGACGGTGAGTTTCTCGAAGTCGCAGCTGGCCCGCGCGCATGCCCGGCTCAAGACCTGGCTGGGAGAGGAGCACCGATGACGCAGCATTGCACCATGGAAGACCTGCTGGCGGTGCGGGACGGCGAGGGAACGGCGGCGGCCCGCCGCCATGTGGACGAGTGTCCGGCGTGCCGCGCGGAGGTGGACCGGCTCCATCAGGTGGCGGCCGCGCTCCGGGCGCTGCCGGTCCAGCGGCCCCCGCGGGACCGGTGGCCCGAGCTTCGCGCGGTGGCGGCGGGGGTTGGCCGCCGCCGCCGGCGCTGGATCGCCACCGGGTGGGTGTCGCTCGCGGCGGCGGCCGCGCTGGCCGTGATCCTGGGGGTTCGGCCCGGACGGTGGAGCGGCGGGCAAATGGCGGCGCAGCCGGTCAGTCTGGACTCGCTGGTGGCGGCTTCGCAGCAACTGCAGCGCGGCGGTGCGAGCCGGGATGAGGTGCTGCGCCTGTGGCAGCAGCGGGTGCAGTTGATGAATCAGCTGGTGAACGTGCACGTGACGCGCGCGGCGTACGTGGGACTGTAAGAGACCGTGAGAAGTGAGGGGTGAGAGGTGAGCGGTGAGAGGAGTGAACTCATGCGGACGTTGACGATGGCGGCATTGGCCCTGGCGCTGGCAGTTCCGGCGGCCTCGGCGCAGCAAACCGGCACCCAGGCGGAGCGGGATGCGCAGCGCCGCGTGTTGCAGCAGAAGATGCGCGAGCTGCAGCAGCAGATGCGCGAGCTCGGGCGGGAGATGGCCAGGCTGGAGCCTGAAACGCGAGCCACGGTGCGGGCGCTGGGGCGCGTGCCAATGGTGCAGGTCTTCGGGAGCCGGGCCCGTCTCGGAGTCAAACGGCGAGAAGTTGGCGGGCCGGTATCCCGCCGCCGGCGAGTACGAGTCGGAGCCAGCGAGGAAGCTGGTGGATTTCGCTCAGGAGCTTGAGGAAGGCGATACCGTCGTGGTGGACTACCGCCGCGGGCGAGAAACGCACCGCGCGACGATCGTCGCCAAGCGGCTGGGCTCGGAGGGGTTCAGCTACACGTTCACGACTCCCGGCGTGCGCATCCAGGCGGATTCGATGATCGCGACCCTGGAGGGAGCCCGGGGTGCCTTGGCGCGCTTGCCGATGATCACCTGGTCCAGCGGCTGGCTCGACCTCGAGCTGGTGGCGCTCAACCCGGAGCTGGGTGAGTACTTCGGCACCACCGACGGCCTGCTGGTAATCCGGGCGCCGGAGGACTCGGAGCTCCAGCTCAAAGGCGGGGACGTGATCATCTCCGTGGATGGCCGGCCGGCCACCAGCCAGGCGCAGCTGATGCGTATCCTGCGGTCGTACGAGTCGGGTGAGGGCGTGAAGCTCGACATCATGCGGCAGAAGCGCCGCACGACGCTCACGGTGAAGATCCCGGAGCGCCGAGCGCGGCAGGACCGGTACGACCACCAGTGGGACTGGAATAGGCCGTGAGACGTGAGAAGTGAGACGGAGGAGTGAGATGTGATAGGGGCCAACGTCTCACTTCTCACATCTCACGCCTCACATCTCGCGTCTCACCGTCTCCGCTCTGGCGTCGGGCATCAGCGAGCCTATCTTTGTTGGGCATCAACCCCACGGCACTCCGTCCCGGGAGGCTCGCATGTTCGAGGCACTCTACCCTTGGATGCACCTGGTAGGGCGGATTCTCTTCGCAACCGTCTTCATCGCCAGCGGCGTCGGCCATTTGACCAACACGGCCGGCATGGTGGGCTACGCGCAGAGTAAGGGCGCTCCTGCCCCCAAGATCGTCGTGCCGCTCACCGGGGTGGTGATCATCGTTTCCGGCGTGTTGGTGGTGCTGGGCTGGCATCGGTTCATCGCGGCCGGGCTGCTCTTCTTGTTCCTGGTCCCCACGGCGTTCGTGATGCACGCCTTCTGGAAGGAGACCGACCCGATGGCCCGGGGGAATGAGATGGCGCATTTCCAGAAGGATCTGGCCCTGGCCGGCGCGGCGCTGCTGCTGGCCTACTACGCGGGCGGCGTGGGAGACTGCTGGACCTGGCCGATGAGCCTGGGCGGCTGATCCGTCGGATACGCTGCGGAAACGGCTGGGCGGCGGCGCCCCGGAAGCTCCGGGCGCCGCCGTTTTCTTCTACCGCCTTGCCGGTACCGCCTTTGCTGGAGTTCGAGGGGGGCCTTGACATATCGTTACGACATATCGTAAGATACGTCGTCCCGTTGTATCGTGAGTAGTATCGTGAACTTCGGAGGGTGGTTTTACATGCGCGGCAGGGCATTCGGTTTCGGGTTTGGTCCCGGCGAATGGTGGTGGATGGGTGGCAAGGGGCGCCGGCGGCATCAGTGGTTCGAGGCGGGGGACATGAAGTACGTCATCCTCAAGGTGCTCAGGGACAAGCCAATGCACGGCTACGAGGTGATGAAAGCCCTGGAGGAGCAAACCCACGGCTGCTATCGCCCGTCGCCGGGCTCGGTGTACCCCACGCTTCAGTGGCTGGAAGACGAGGGCCTGGTAAAGAGCGAAGAGGTGGACGGGAAGAAGGTGTATGCCATCACGGACCAGGGGCGCGCATTCCTGGAGGAGCACCGCTCGACCGTGGACGACATCTTCGGCCGTGTGGCCGAGACCATCGATCGATTCATGGGCGAGCCGATGCCGGAGGTGAACCGGTCAGTGGGGCGGGTGGTTGGCGCCGCGTATCGCACGGCCTGGCGTCTCGGCGCGGACGACGCCAAGAAGCGCAAGATCGTGGAGATCCTGGATCGCGCATCGGCGGACATCGGGGCGCTCACGCCCTGATCAGTGCATCGGGATTCTTCACCACAGAGAGCGCAGAGAAGGCAAAGAGAGAGCGCGGAGGGGAGGGAGCAACCAACTGAAATCCCCTCTGCGCCCTCTCTGTGGTCTCTCTGCGCTCTCTGCGGTGAATGCCTGACGATCCCGGCAGTTCTGGGAGGTTAGGTGCAGATCCCTCTCCCGCTGTGCACGGTGCGGAGCTGGCGCCGGGGCGACGAGGCGTCGCTGGTCCGGCACGCCAACAACCGCAACGTCTGGATCAACCTGCGCGACCGGTTTCCGCACCCCTATACGTCGGATGACGCCGCCCGCTGGATGGCGTGGGTGCTGGCGGAGCGCCCGGAGACCAACTTTGCGATCGCGGTGGGCGGCGACGCGGTGGGCGGCGTCGGCTACGAGATTCAGCCGGACGTGCTCCGGATGTCTGCGGAGATTGGCTTCTGGCTGGGCGAGGCGTACTGGGGGCGCGGGATCATGACGGAAGCGGTGCGCGCCGTGACGGAGCACGCCTTGCGAACCCACCAGCTGGTGCGCCTGTATGCCACCGTGTTCGAGTGGAATCCGGCTTCGATGCGGGTGCTGGAGAAAGCCGGGTACACGCAGGAAGCGAGACTCCGCCGGAGCGCCGTGAAGGACGGCAGGGTGATCGACCAGGTGCTGTACGCCATCACCAGGGAGCCGTAGCTTAGCGCGACCCTAACCCCTCCCCACGTGCCTCCGGACGACCGCGCACGACCCACCTTCGGCTCGTTCTTCGGCGCGTTGATGACGTTCATCGGCGTGGCCGTGGGCCTGGGCAACTTCTGGCGCTTCCCGTACATGGCCGCCGCGTTCGGCGGCGGCGCGTTTCTGCTGGTGTACGTCGGAATCGTGCTGGTATTCGGCGTGCCGGCGGCCGCGGCGGAGTTCACCCTGGGACGGCTCACTCGCCGCGGTCCGCTGGGCGCGTTCCGCGCGATCGGTGCGCCCGGGGGCCGCGCCGCCGGCTGGCTGGTGGTCATCACCATCTTCGTGGCCAGCTCGTATTACGCCGTCGTGGTCGGGTGGGTGCTCCGATACACGGGGTACGCCGTCACGGGGACCATGGCCCGCACCGCGCCGGACGCCCTGTTCCAATCGCTGTTAGGTGGCTTCGGGACGCAGTTGGGGGCCACCGCGCTGGTGCTGGCCCTGGCGGCGCTGGTGCTGATGCTGGGGGTGCGCGCCGGCATCGAGCGGTGGAGCGCAATCGGCATGCCGGTGCTGTTCGTGCTGCTCATGGTCCTGATCGCGCGGGTGCTGACGCTGCCGGGCGTGGGAGAGGGCCTCCGCTTCTACGTCGTGCCCGACTTCGGCAAGGTCAACGCCGGCGTGATTGCCGCGGCATTGGGTCAGGTCTTCTTTTCGCTCAGCCTGGGCGGCACGTTCCACGTGACGTACGGCAGCTATCTCTCCGAGACCACCGACCTGACCCGCAGAGCGTGGGGCCTGGCGATCGGCGACTCCCTGGCCGCGGTGTTCGCCGGCTTGATCATCGTGCCCGCGGCGGTGACGTTCGGGCTGGACCTTGCGGGCGGGCCCCCGCTCACCTTCGTGACCGTGCCGCGCATCTTCGGGCACATCGGGGGCGGGTCGGCGTTCGCCGCGCTGTTCTTCGGCCTCTTGTTCTTCGCCGCGTTTCTCTCCGCGGTGGCCGGCCTCGAAGTCGTTGTCGCCATGCTGATGGA
>JACPAP010000121.1 GCA_016180765.1 Gemmatimonadota bacterium | reverse complement strand
CGCGGCGGCAGGCCTCACCCCTGCCAGCCCCGCTCGCCGGGTGCCAGCCGAGCACCCACCTCCGGGAGGACAAAGCCGGCGGCCCGGCCCAACAGCTTCTGAGCGAAGTCGTCCATGCCGACCCGCACTACGTCTTCGCTTTCGGGCAACACCCAGGCATGGCCCTGATGGAAGTACCGTCCCTCCGGCACGTCGAACCAACGCCCGAGCGGCATCGGAGACCGCACACCCGCAGCCCCGGCCTTCGCGGCGCTCGGTGTCCACAGGAACCGCCAGAACGCGGCGAGAAGCACCAGGTAACCGATGACCATCAGGTACTCGGCGCCCTTGGTGGCGAACAGGTCTACCGTGCCAACGCCTTGCATTGTCGTCACTCCGTTCAGGCAGCAAGGACGCCGGCCCGAGCCTCGCGGGAAGGCTCCTCGCGAACCAACCCCACCGCGGTGCCCAGCACCGGCATCCGGTTGACGACCCAGCGGAACACCCAGAGCTCCGCGGCGATCACCGCCAGCGTCACCTCGATCTCCATCCAGGTAGGGACGTACCGCACCGGCGCATACCACTTGAATCCGATGACCGATACGTTCAGCCGGTTGAGCACGATGCCCAGCAACGTCAGGACCGCCGCGGTGCGAATCACTCGCAGGTCCCGGCCCCGGTACCCCTGGATGAACAGCGCTGCCGGCAGCGCCACCAGCCCCACCATCTCCAACAGATACCAGGCCCCAAGACCCGTGCCGAGATACGACCAGCGTTGGCCGTGCACGAAAACCAGGAGCTGGAGGAACAGGTACACGAACATGGTTCCCGCCGCGATTCGAGCCAGCCCAACGACGATGTCATCGTGGGACGCGTGCAGCGCCGCCCCCACCCGGTGCCGGAACACCTTGTGCGTGATCGTCCCCTCGAAGATCACCATGGAAAGCCCGGCGAAGATGCTGGACATCAGGAACAGGATGGGGATGAACTCGGAATACCACAGCGGGTGCACCTTGTCGCGCGCCATCAGGTAGAGCGCGCCCAGGCCGGACTGGTGCAACAGCGACAGGGTGATCCCGAAAATCACCGCCCCAAGCGTGAGACCCGCAAGAAACCGGCGCACGCGATGCCAGCCCAACCACTCCGCCACCGCCGGCGAGAACTCGACGAACTCGGCCATCATGTAAAGCATGAAGTGCCACGCGACGAGGAACAGCACCGAGCTGACGCCAAAGGAATTGCCGATGATCGGGTTGATCACCCGCCACGGGCGCCCGAGGTCCAGCAGCAAGGCGCCGGCATAGAAAACGTACGCCAGGAAGCCGTTGAGCACGGTCACTCGCACGATCGGGTGGTACTTCTCCTGGCCGAGGATGTAGACCATGAACGTGAGCACGTATGCGCCTCCGGCGAACGCCACGCCGGTGATCACGTCGAAGCCGATCCAGAAGCCCCAGGGGTAGTCCTGAGAGAGGTTGGTGATCGCGCCGAGCCCTCGGGCGAAGCGGATGGTGAGCAGCACCGCCGCCACCAGCATGATCGCGCCCGAAATGACGTTGAACGGCGTGAGCACGCTGCCCTTGGGCTTGAGCTCGCGCAGCATGAACGTCCCGAATCGGCGGAGCTCCGCCGCAACCAGCGCGCGTCGCGACTGACTGGCGGCCATCATGCGTTACCCTCCTCATCATGCCCTTCGGTTTGCGCGGCCGCGCGCGCCCGCGACGCCCTGCTCGGCGCAAGCAGCAATGGCGGAACCACCGTCAGCACCACCGGGACGGCGTAGAGGAACTCGCGGGTGTACGCGGGGAAGGGCGTGGTGCCGAGGTCCGTTCGAAACCCCAACTGCCCGAACGGAACCGACGCCAGATACAGCCAGCCGGTTCCGCCCACCTCATCCTCACCGTACACCTGGTGGACGTACTTCTCAGGCTCGGCGTAGATCCGCTCCCGAGCTTGCTCCAGCAGCTCTGAGCGCCGGCCGAAGGTCAACGCCCCGGCGGGGCAGTTCTCCACGCAGGCCGGGTTCTTCCCTTCCGCCAACCGCTCCGTGCACATCACGCATTTCTGGATGCGCGGCACCGCGCTGTGGTATTCGAACTTCGGCATGTCGAACGGGCACGAGACCATGCAGAACCGGCACCCCATACACCGGTCCTCGTTCCACGCCACGGGGCCTGCGGGCGTCTTGTGCATCGCCCGCGTCAGACAAGCCGCGGCGCACGCCGGTTGGAGACAGTGCATGCATTGTTTCTTCGCGTAGATGATCCCCTTCTCGGTCTCGTAGCGGTTCACCACGGTCCATTGCTTGTCCGAGGTGGTCCGCTCGACGCTGAAGTCCACGTCTTCCGGGAATTCCAGGCCGGCGTCCTTGTGGGCGTCGGCGCAGGCCCATTCACAGGTCCGGCAACCAATGCACTTCGTCGTGTCCACCAGAATGGCGACGGGTTCGGCAGCCTCGGCACCTGGTTGCTCGGCTCGCAGGCCGCCGCTGACCAGGGCGGTCCCGGCCGCCGCGCCCATCGTCTTCAACAGATCTCGGCGATCCATACCGATACCTCGTTTCGAGTGGCGCCGCGCCGCGGCTCAGTGACCGAGGAACGTGGCCTCGAACCTGGCCCACGCCGCATCGTCGAGCGCGGCCAGGATGCCGGCGGGCACCTCGCCGCCGTCGGCCATGGTCCGCACCAGCTCCGGACCAACCGCCAGCGTGGACAAATGCTCTCGCAACCGCTGGTACTGCCGCCGGGTCCAGTCCGCCGCCTGCTCGGCCATCATCCAGCTGGACACCTCACGGCCCACCTGCTCGGGGATGATCCGGTACAGCCAGCTCGCATTCCCGCCGTTCTGTCCCTTCCAGTCAGTCTCGCCGGCAATGGCCCGGTTCACCTCGGCGATCCGGCCGACCACCGGAGAGCGCACCGTGAGACTGCGCCCACCCTTCGTGATCCGGGCCAGGGGGGCGCCCTTGCCCAGGTGCCCGCCGTTGGGCAACAGTTCAAGCCCGTACGGGGCGCCCACCAGCCCGAACAGCAGGGGATGCACACCCACCAGCAAGTCGCCGTCGGGCCGGATGCGGCTCCAGGTGAACGTCGGCTGCAGGAACACCCCTGCCGGCAGATGCGTGATGGCTGCCGACAGGGGCTCAAGCCCCGGGAGCGGGACCTGCTCCAGCTCCTCCACGTGCCGCCCTCGCCGCAGGAGGAAATAGTCGGCCGCGAGCAGAGCGAGAATCGTGACCACCACCAGAAGCGCGACCATGTTGCCCCCAATCCCAAGCTGTCCGGCGCACCTTCGGGCTCCTTCGCGATGGTCGGTTGAGCCCCACTCGCGCGCCCACATCGCGCCGGTCCACTCCGGTGATGGGGCAAGCGGGATGCCATTCGGACGGGGAACCCACGCCGTTGCGACAACTCCTTGTGGGACAAGAAGGTGGGGCGCTCCGGCCAGTCTCGGTGCTGGCTGAGCGCGGAGGCGGCCGTGTCGGGATTCTCTACGGCCGGTTTTCGCGGTCGCGCGGGCTCGTCAGCGCAACGTGTTAGGGCTCAGTCGGTTGGGTTGGTGTAGCGATTCTCGACGGCGGTCGTCGGGAAACTCAACGCTTCGGGATCGGCCGAGTGGTGAATCGCGCAACGGAACTACTGTGAGAAGTGAGACGTGAGAGGGACCTGAAGCCGACCGTCGCCTTTTCGACTTCTCACATCTCACGTCTCACCGCTCTTATTCGCCCCACGGCTTGACGTCATGGCACTGATCACATGAGACCGGCGCGTTGTGGTCCACCCGGTCCACGTGACACACGGTGCACACCTCGCGGCTCACGGCCGTGATGCCGGCGACCTTGTCGCCGTGACACTGCTGACACGCGGTGTGGGCGAAGGCACGGTCATGTTTCTCCTTGACGCCGCTCTTGTGACATGACCCGCAGTTCGCCGCGGGCTGATGGTGCATCTCATGGCACGCCTGGCAGGTGGCCGGGTCCACGCGCAGGGCCGGTGGCGTGTGGCACAGGGCGCAGTCGAGGCCGGCTTCCCGATGGCTCGAGTGCGGGAAATCGCCGACGGAGAACGTGACGGGTCGCTCCGGAGCTCCCGCAGCGCCTTCGTGGCACCGCGCGCAACCCGCGGGCTCGGCGCCGCGATGATGGCAGGAGCTGCAATCGGCGAGCGTCAGGTTGGTTTTCCCGTGATCCGCCATCGGCGTATGGCAGGTGGTGCACGCCAGGCCGCCTCGGACCACGTGGCGCTCGTGGGGGAAGGTCAACCCCTGGAAGGGGACCGCCTTGCGCTCCATGTCCAGGTGGCACTGCAGGCAGACGGTCTCGCTCACCGGCGGGCCCAGGCTGAGCGCCGGCACCCGGTACGGCAACGCGCCGGCGCGCACGGCGCGCCGAACCAGGTCCACCGCCGCCCGCAGCAGGTCGTCCGCGAAGGCCACGTTGTGGGCCCCCCGGCCAATGCGCACCAGCTCCACGTTCTCCGCCGCGAGGCGCAGCAAGCTGTCCGCCCGGGCGCGCGGGCCCGGCGGCGCCGCGGTCAGCGTGGCGCGCGCGCCTGCCACGACGGACGCCACCAGACCCACCTTGCGACTCGTCTCCTGCTTCCACGCGGGCAGGATGTTGGCGTAACTGATTCCGTGACAGGACATGCAGGACGCCTCACCCGCCAGCTTCACCTGCGCGTGCCCGGGCAGCGTGCCCGGTAGCTCGTGGCACGCCTGGCAGGCGACGGTGGCCAGGAACATCGACGACGGACGCTCCCCCACCCCATGCCCGCCCAGGCCGGCATACAGACGCTGCTGGGCGTCGTGCACCCGCTGATGGCAGGCGGCGCAGTCCAGTTGGAACGTGGGCGCGAGAGCCACCACCCGGTGCTCGATGGCCGTGTGGCACTGGAGGCATTCCACATTGTGCTCGGCGATGTGCGTGCGATGCACCAGCGTGGTGTTGGTGAACTCCGCCAGCCGCTCCGGCTCGTTGTGGCACGAATAGCAGCGCTGCTGATCCACCGAGCCGGTCCCGCGGGTCACCTGACCGTGGCAGGTGACGCAGGAAACCATGTCTTTGACGTACTGGGCGTGATCCACCTCGAAGCCGGCCGGCGACACCACCCGCTGGGGCGACGGGTGACAGCCGACGCATCCGGCCAGCGGCTGGCCCGGCGGCCGGTCCTTGAAGTGGCACAGGAAGCAGGTGGACTCCGTCACGCGGACGTGCTGGCCCTGCACGATCTGCGAATGACAACTGGTGCAGCGCAGCTGCTTCCCGCGCCGCAATTCGCCCAGGTGCTGGGTGTGGTCGAACCGGACGCTGCGGAAGAGCCGCTGCCCCTCGAGCGCGCGCGTGGCGTGACACCCGGAGCGGGTGCAGGCCGCGTCTTCGATCTCCGCCCAGGGTTTGGTGCCATACCTGCCGGTGATGTACTTCACCACCTGGTTGGCGGCCTGGAGCTTGCCCATCGCTTCCGCTTTGATCCCGGGCGCGTAGTGGCACTTGATGCAGGGGACCCGGTTGTGCGACGAGGTGGCCCAGGAGTCGTAGTACGGCACCATGTTGTGGCAGTTGTTGCAGAAGCCGGGTTGGGCGCTGTACTCGATGAATCCCGCCGTGCCGAGCGCGAGGAGAATCGTCGCCACGATGCCCAGCTGGACGGCGATCTTCAGGGCGCGCGCGTAGCGCTCGCGAAACCGGGCCGCGGGCATCTCCCTCTACTCCCCGCGGCGCTTGAGCTCGCTCAGCTTGAACCGCACCAGGACCAGGGCCGACAGCACCAGAAACCACACCGGGATCAAGATGAGCTTGTGCTCCCAGCGCTGCTCGGCGGCCGTTTCCTCGGTGGAGCGGATGGCGCGCGAGATGGACCCGACCTTGAGCGCCAATTCGTCCAGCACCTCCAGATCGAGGCTGTGCTGCACCTCGGCGATCTGCCGATAGGACGTGAGCGCCGTCTGGTAGCGGAACCGCTCGTCCGTCACTGACCGGCCGGCCCGGACCAGCTCCTCGATGGCGGTTGCCGCGGCCCCCAAGTCTGCCGTCGCCTGCACCACGCGTTGTTGGATCTCGACGCCGCGTCGCCCGGCCGGCGTGTCCGGCCCGTGGTGACGGGCGCAGGTCGCCGCGATCTGATGCGGCGGCACTCGCTCGGTGGCGTGATTGGTGTGGCAACCCAGACATCCGGGCAACTGCCCGGAGAGGGCCGGCCGGCCGTGGGGGCCGCCGTACAGGGCTCGCCCGAGCTCGACGTGGCACCGATCGCACACGTGCACGATCTCGGTGACCCGCGGCGGCAGGGCCGCGTGCGAGCCGTGGCATCCCACGCAGGTCGGGGCCGCGAAGTTGCGATGCCCGAAGAGCGCGACACCGTGCGCCCCGGAGCGGAACTCCGCCAGTTGCCCGGTTG
>JACPAP010000120.1 GCA_016180765.1 Gemmatimonadota bacterium | reverse complement strand
CAGGCCAACCGCGCGCCGAGGGAGCCGCCGCTGAGCCCGCGTTTGTCGGGTAGGCGGTTGCGACGTTCCGGCTACCACTCGGTACCCGGGCACCACTACGTTGGGGCGATGGGAAGCTTCCGCGTGGCTGTGGAGGTGGGGCATCTCGCTGGTGGGCGCGTGTTGACCTTGGAAGGATTCGGCCTCGCCGCCGACCCGGTGAACCGCCGCCTGGTACCCGTGCCGGCGCCGCTGAAGGAACTGGCTGCCGCGTAGACGCGCGTGAAGCAACCCCTTGACGTGTCGCGACTTGCCGATGATGTACCCGCCTCGCTGAACCTGGCCATTTACCAAATCAACTTCGCGACAGTTGAGACCCTCACCTGCATGCTCCCGCAGCTCTGCTGTGACGTGTCCGGCCGCGCGCCGAGACCATTAGATTGGGTCCATGCCGAATCGTGCGGCAGACTGGCTGCTTCAGGCCGAACGGGACCTCGCGCAGGCGGAGGAGTCTGGCCGAAGCGCGCGGCACGAGTGGGCTTGCTTCGCGGCGCAACAGGCCGCCGAGAAAGCCGTCAAGGCGGTCCACCTGGCGCGGGGCCAGGAGGCGCACGGTCACGTGGTCGCGCGGCTGCTACGGGAGCTGCCCCAGGGGGTGAGCGTGCCCGACGGGCTGGTCGAGCGGGCGCGTGTGCTGGACAGCTTCTACATCCCGACGCGCTACCCCAACGGGCATCCCGCGGGGGCGCCGTTCGAGCACTACGGACCGCTCCAGAGCGAGGAGGCCGTAACCTATGCCCGTGAGATCGTTGCGTTCGCCCGTTCTCAGGTGGCCTGACCGCGAGACGGTCCACGCGGCGGTGGTCCGTTGGGCGGAGGCTGCGACCCCGGGCCGAGGGGATGTCCTGCGGATCGGGTACGGGGGCTCGTACGCTCGAGGGAACTGGGGCGTGGGAAGCGACGTGGACCTGGTCATCGTCCTGCGGCAGACGGCTCGTCCGCCATCGCGCCGCGCGCTCGATTGGGACGCCACCGACTTGCCGGTGCCGGCTGACGTGCTGGTGTACACGGCCGCGGAGTGGAGCAGCCTGGAAGCGGAGGGCCACGATCTGACCCGGCACACGGTCTGGGTGTGGTCGAGGCCCTGATTGAGAGAAATGCCTGTGACGAGTAACCCCGAGCTTCCGACTCCGGAGGCCGTGGCCGCAGCGCTGGGACCGCACTTCGACACGCGCCCCGAGATCACTGCCGTGTTTCTCTACGGCTCGGCGGTGGACGGGGGCCCGAGCCGGGACCTGGATTTCGCGGTCTACGTGGATCGCTCCCGCGTTCCGAGCTCGGGCGACGTGGATCTCGCGCTTGCGCTGGCCGCCGAGTTCTCGGAAGCACTGGCGCGCCCGGCAGACGTGGTCGTGATCAACGATGCCCCGTTGGCGCTGCGCTACGCGGCGAGCCGCGGCCCGGTGGTGATGGCGCGGGACGCCGAGGCGGTTGCCCGGTTCAAGGAACGCACCTGGGACGAGTACTGCGACTTTGGTCCGGTGGCGCTGGGTTATCTCCGTGAGGGCTGGTGAGGCCGGTCGATCTGGACCGGGTGCGCGATCTCCTGGGCCAGGTCGCCGACGGGAACCGCGAAGTACCTGGCGGTGGTTGCGGCGGAGGCCTCAATTGACGTGTGTAACCACCTCGTGGCTCGGCTGGGGGGTCGGGCGCCTAGGGATTACGCGGACTGCTTTTCCGTGCTTAGGGAACTCGGGATCGTGAGCGCCGAGTTGGCTAGCCGGCTGGGCCGGCTGGCGCGATTTCGGAACCTGCTGGTTCACCTGTACGCGCAGGTGGACGACCGGCGGGTACATGTGTTCCTGCGGCAGGACGTTGGTGACCTAGATGCGTTTCGCGACGCCGTGCTCGCGTGGTTGAGACAACAGGACCCGTCCGGCGCGAGCGGGGGCAATCCCGGCCGCGGGGCGCCGTAACGTGAAGAAGCTTCCGACCCGATGCCCTTCAACATGACCTCACTCCGACGGGGCAATTGACTGTTCGGGCGATTGTGAAAGGTGATGCCGGATGGAAGCCGATCACCGATTCCGGTCGAAGGTGACGCGACGACGGCCGCCCCTCAACGCAAACACGGGGAACCCGTAGTGGGCGTCGGCCAGGGGGTACGCGCTATTCACCCAGGCTTCGCGTTTCTCCTCGAGAAACTTCACCGACACGAGGAGCCAGCGGCCCGGCCGGCTTACCAGTCGGACGAACTCCACGCGCCGGTGGTCACCGCGCGGCCGCTGACCGATGTAGTCGGGTGCCGAGGCACCTCCGGGATGTGTGCCAGGCAGAATGGGAGCCACTGACGCCGTCGCCGGCGGATGTGCGCCACGCCTTCCGGGCGGTGCGGTGGCTGGTCCTCGGAGAAGCGCGGCAAGCCAAACAGGAACCGCAGCGCCGTCCCTCCCTGGAAGGCGAGCGGGATCATGGCCCCGGCTTCCTGGAGGGCCAGCAGGATTCTCGCCTGGAGGTACTCGCGCGAGATGCACGGCCACCCCTGGAGTCTCGGCGCCTCGAATGGCGTCGAGGAGCTGCTGTTTCACCGGCGCGCCGCCGTTTCCGGGACGGACTCCCTGAGCCGAAGGATGGCCTCAACTGCCCTGGCGATCTTGTCCTTGCCCCACGTGCGGGCCTGATCCCGGAGATCCTGCGCGCGGATGGCCTCGAGCCCCTCCAGACGGAGGGACTCGAGGTAGTCGGCGCGCTCGCCTCCCGGAGTGAGGTAGATCAGATCGAGGAGGGCTTTCGCGGGCTCCGCGAGCAAGGCCTCCTGGTCCAAGAAGACATTGACCCGACCATAACCGACGAATGCCGCGCGCCGGACGTGGCGGTACCGGTACCGGCCGAGCGGGGTATCGAGCGTCGCCGGGCGACCCGTGGTCACGCAGGTGACCCACAGCCCGGAGCAGCGCCGCTAGTTTCGCCGCAAAGGCGATCAAACCAGCGACCACCAGGGCGCAGCCAGGACGCGGTCCGCGACCCAGCGGATCTCCGGCCCGTCGTAGAGGAGCAGGGCTCCGGGCGTTCGGGGGCCGTACTCGCGCAAGAACCGCTTCAGGCCTCCGGCGTCGCCGGGACCTACGCGTGCCGACGTCTTCAACTCTGTGGCCAGCAGGCGGCCGTCGTGCTCCAGCACAAAGTCCACTTCTGCCCCAGCCGCTGTTCGCCAGAACAGGAGCTCGGGCTTGCGCAGCTCCTGTTCCCGCCACTGGAGCACGTCTCCCAGGATAAGGGCCTCCAGGTGCGCGCCGTCCGGCGCCGGATTACCGCTGAGGTGCAGGGCCAGACCGGGGTCCGTCCAGTAGAGCTTAGGGGACTTGATGGCCCGCTTCGACGGGTTGACGGCGTATCCGGGTACCAGCAGGATCTGGTAGGAGGTCTCCAGCAGATTGAGCCAGCGATGCGTGGTGGCGGGGCTTAGCCCCGCGTCCCGGGCCAAGTCGGCCTGGTTGAGCAGCTGGCCCATGCGCAGCGCCGCCAGCCGCATCAGCCGCCGGAAGTCCACCAGGGACGAGACGACGGAGAGGTCTTGAAGGTCTCGCTCCAGGGAGGTGCGCACGTAGCCCGCGAACCAGGCAGCCCGCGCCGCGTCGTCCGGCTCGAGGGCGGCCTCCGGGTACCCGCCGCGGCGCGCCAGCGCCCGCCAGTCATCGGGGGCACTGGCTGCCCGGAGGATGCCGGGCCAATGGTCCGGTGCTGCGTGCAGCAGCTGCGCCCACAGGCCGGAGCCGGGGGCGATCTGCGCGCGTTCCCTCCGGGTGAAGGGCCACAGCGTGAGGTACTGGGCCCTCCCGGCGAGGGTCTCCGACACCCGCCGCATCAGGAGCAGGTTGGCGGAGCCGGTCAAGAGAAAGCGGCCCGCCACCCGCCGCCGATCCACGGCGCGTTTCACCGCCAGGAGTATCTCCGGTACCCGCTGGACCTCGTCGAGCGTGATCGGCTCATCCCCCCGGAGGAGCGCGTCGGGCTCGCGCTGGGCCTGCTCCAGGACGTCCAGGTCGTCGAGGCTGAGATAGCGGCGGGGCGGCCCCGGCAGGAGGTCGCGCACCAGGGTGCTCTTGCCCGTCTGGCGGGCTCCGGTGAGGACCACGACGGGCGCCTGGGCCAGATGGCGTGCCAGGGTTCCGGCCAGCAGTCTGGGGATGCGCTGGTCGTTCATGCCGTGGAAGATAATCATTCATGGGATGGAAGGAAGGCCCGCTTGCACGCCTTAACCCTCAACTTTGCGCTAGTTGACTACTTTGCAGTACAAAGTAGATTAGGCTCCCCCATGCCCATCGTGCTCCTCCAGTCCCGCCCTGACCTGGTCCGCCAGCGACTCCAGCAATCAGGCCTCTCGGCCAGCGAGGTGCGCCAACGGCTGGCCTCAGCGGGGCTCGAGCCCAGCCTGCTGGACGCATACCTGGCGGAGGGCGTCTCCACCGGGACCGCGGCCGTGAGCGGCGACGTCCTGCGGGCGCTCGACATCCTGGGTGTCCCGGCGTTCCCCGCGGCGGGCGTGGACTCGCTAGCCGTCTTGAGCGGAATCGCGGCCGCACCGAGGCCCCTGAGAGGCCCACCATCTCGCTTGTTTGGGCTGGACGTGTTCCGGGGGAGGACCACCCAGTTCCAGCCGCTCCTGGCCGGGCCGGTGCCGGAGAGCTACCGGGGCGCGGCTGCCGGCGGAGAGGACGCCGGGGTCGCTGGCGAGGACGTTCAGGGTATCGCTGGACTCGACCTATTTGTTCGAGCGGGACTCGCTGGGCCAGTACCAGGGCGCGGCGGGCGTGCCCTTCCCCGCGGCGGGAGCGGCGGCGGAGGTCGAACTCAAGCCCTACGATCAGGTGACGATCTTCCGGCGGCCGGAATTCGAGCTCCAGCGCACGGTGTGGCTCACCGGGGAAGTGGCCTACCCCGGTCCCTACGCCCTCCAGCGCAAGGACGAGCGGCTGAGCGACCTGGTGACGCGGGCGGGGAGCTCTTGCCCACGGCGTACCCGGGTGGGGCGCGGTTCATTCGGAACATGGACAACACGGGGCGGGTGAACGTGGACCTTCCCACCGTGCTGAGGGAGCCCGGCCGAGCGGCAGATATCGTGCTCCAGCCGGGGGACTCGGTGCACGTGCCCGAGTACATTCCCGTGGTGCGGGTGTTGGGCGCGGTCAACTCGCCGGTGAGCGTGCAGTACGAGCGGGGCCAGGGGTTGAACTACTACATCGGGAACGCGGGTGGCTACGCCAGCAACGCGGACAAGCGGCGGGTGAGCGTCAGGTACGCGGACGGGTCGGCCCGCGTGCGCGGGAGGTTTTTGCTCTTCACCTCGTCGCCCGAGCCGGGGCCCGGGAGTACGATCATTTGTGCCTGCCAGGCCCGCCGGCGGGGGTGGCATTGACGTGGCGGTGCTGTTCGGTGGTATTGCGCAGGTGCTGTCGGCGATAACGACCATCATACTGGTGGTCCAACGGTTGCCGTAGCGGCGGGACACCTGGGTGGCCTTTCCCGCACCGCAGGCCGCATCAAAATGTTGGGAGCCCGACGGGTCCGCGCGGGTATGGGGGCAGGTCGTCGGTTTTCACCTCGTCTCCCGAGCCCGGGTGAGGGGCGCCTGGCCCTCCCCTGCTCGACGATGGCGATCCCGTCTCAGCTCGACGTTTCACGGTGACTGCGGTCCCCACGCCTCGCGGACCATTGCCGCGATCTCGTCGCAGCGCCGATTCGGGGGAGCGGGAGCCCGGGGTCAATGGCTTGGAGATCGGCGACCAGATGCCGAATGCGACGCCGGCGTTCCCGATCGCGAGGCCGCGGGCACACCCTCCTCGGTGGGATCGGGGGGCCAGGGAGTACGGCGAGCGGACCCCAAGCTGGATCCGGAGAGGAAGGCGCGGCGCGCCCGTGGCCTCGCTCACCAGCAATTCGGCGAACCCGCGGCTCGCCGGCCCCTCCTTGACGACGGCGATCCCGGAACCTCCCGCGCGTTCGCGGAGGAAACGGGCAAAGTCGCGGGCGTCCATGGCGGGCGCCCCAAAGAAGTCCAGGTCTTCCGACTCTCGGTGCCGCACGTGCTAGGCGGCCAGCGCCGTCCCCCCTCCAGGCGCAGTCCCAGGTCGCCGTACCCCTGCTCGGCATCCGCGACCAGGCCGATGACGCGCACGTGCAGGTCGCGAATGACCGACCGATCCGCTCTCAGTGGCCGCGGCACCGACTACGAAGTGGAAACACCGGATCGCGAGGTCGGACTGGGTGCGGTGCCGGTGTGGTCGGACCCGATCACGACGCGGGTCCAGAACGCCTGGGCGGGTTCGCTGAGCGCCAGCGCCGGCAGCAGCCGGGGTATCATTGCGAGTACTGCTCTGGCACCGTTCGGCCGCAGA
>JACPAP010000119.1 GCA_016180765.1 Gemmatimonadota bacterium | reverse complement strand
AGCTGGGCTGGACCGCGGCGCTGACGCCGCGGCGCGCGGCGCTCACCCATGCCGACTCGCTGCTGGGTGAGACGCTCACCGGCCGCGCCCCGGAAGTCCAGTGGGTCCTGCCGCCGGCGCTGCGCCAGGCGGCGCGCCGCGCCGCGCCCGTCGTGGTGGACCCGGACCAGATGGCGACGTCGTTGTTGCGAGGGCGCAGGCTGGCGAAGCTGCCCGATCCGCTGTGGAGCCAAATGCGGAGCCTCACGGCCGTGGCGGGAGAACGCTACGCGCTGGTGCCCGCGAGCCTGATCTTCGTGCCCGCCACGGAGGACGGCGGCCGCGCCGAGTTGACGCTGGTGCTGGCCGACGTGCGGAGCGGCGCCATCGAGTGGCGCACCGTGGCGAACGCGGTGGGGGCCGATCCCTGGGAGGCCCTCCAGGGCGCCCTCAAGGCGCTCACGCCGGGGCTCCCGTGAGCCCGCGGGCGACGCTCATCCGCGGCGACGGCATCGGCCCGGAGATCACCGCCGCGGCGCTCGCGGTGCTCGACGCCGCGGGCGTCCGGATAGACTGGGATGAGCAGCTGGCGGGTGTGGCCGCGATGGAGGAGACCGGAACGCCGCTGCCGGACGCCACGGTCGAGAGCATTCGCCAAACACAGGTGGCGCTCAAAGGGCCGCTGACCACGCCGGTGGGGACCGGCTTTCGCTCGGTCAATGTGGCGTTGCGCAAGGAGTTCGACTTGTACGCCAACGTCCGGCCCGCCAAGTCCCTCCTGCCGGGCGGCCGCTATGACCACGTGGACATCGTGCTGGTGCGGGAGAACACCGAAGGGCTGTACATCGGGTTCGAGACGACGATCCCCATGCCGGGCGAGCCCAAGGCCGTCGCCGCGTCGGTAGCCATCGTGACGCGACGGGGGTGCCAGCGGGTGGTGCGCTACGCCTTCGAGTACGCCGTGGCCCACCGCCGAAAGAAAGTGACGATCTGCCACAAGGCGAACATCTTGAAGGCGGTGAGCGGGTTGTTTCTGGAGGTGGGGCGGGAGGTGTCGAGGGAGTACGCCGGCCGCGTGGCGGTGGACGACATCATCATCGACGCGTGCGCCATGAAGCTGGTCTTGGACCCGACCCCGTTCGACGTGATCGTGACGACCAACATGTTCGGGGACATCTTGAGCGACGAGATCGCCGGGCTGGTGGGCGGGCTCGGGCTCGCGCCGGGGGCGAACTTCGGCGAGCGCGCTGCTATCTTCGAGGCGGTGCACGGGTCCGCGCCGGATATCGCAGGGAAGGGGGTGGCCAACCCCTCGGCGCTGCTGTTCGCCGCTTGCATGATGCTGGAACACATGGGGGAGCCGGACGCCGCCCGGCGCATCCGCCAGGCCCTGGAAGACACGCTTCGAGAGGGGGAAGTCCGCACTCGGGACGTAGGGGGCAATGCTTCGACCCAGGCTTTCGCAGACGCCGTTAGTCGCCGGCTTGGTTGAGCACGAGTGCCCGCGATGCCACGCGGCGGTGGAGCTGCCATTTGGGACGTTATGCCGCACCTGCCGCGACCAGATCGAGCGGCGGGCCAGCCGCCTGGGACACCTGGCGGCGGCCGTGACGACGGCGGCGCTGGCGATCTACGCGGTAATCCGCATGCCGGCGGACCCGCGCGCCCGCCTCATGATGACGCTCGCCGTGGTCGTGTGGTACGTGCTGGTGCGGCTCACCGTACAACGCGCCGCGCGGGAGCTGCTGCCATGAGGATCGGGCCCCGATGAGCTTCAGCATCGTCCATCTTGCGGACCCCCACTTCGGCGGGCTGGCCGATCTGGCGCACATCGAGGGCGTCGAGGCCCTGGTGCCGGACCTGGAGCCCCGGGTCATCGTGGTGGCGGGGGACCTCTCACAGCGCGCGCGGCATGGAGAGTTGCAGGCCGCACGGGCCTTCGTGCGCGAGCTGGAGCGCACGGCGCCGGTGTACCTGATGCCCGGCAACCACGACGTGCAGTGGTGGTGGCGGCCGTTCCTTCCCTTCGGTTCGGCCGCCAAGTATGCCAAGTACCGCACCTATTTTGGGCCGGCGCTCGCCCCAACGATGGTGTTCCCGGACGCGATCATCGCCGGCGCCCTGACGTCGCACGGCGTGGCGTGGGGTTCCCTGACGCCGCGCCTCCGCGACATCGCGGTCAAGGGTCACCTCCCCAAGCGGGAGGCGAAGCGGGTCAAGGCCCTGTTCGACGCAGCGCCGCCGGCCCAGACCCGGGTCCTGGTGGTGCATCACAACGTGTTGCGGGGCGACCTGTCGGCGCGGATGGGCCTGGCGCGTTGGCGGCAGGCCCAGCGGCGCATCGTGGAATCCGGGGCCGAGGTGGTGCTCTGCGGGCATGACCACCAGGAGAAGACGGAGTTGCTGGAGGGGCGGGTGGTGGTGTGCTGCACCGGAACGCTGTCCACGCGCTCCCGCGGCGGGCGCCCCGCCGTCTTCCACCGGGTGGTGATCGAGGAAGACGCGATCCACGTGGAGTGGTACCGCTGGGAGGCGGAGCAGCGGGCCTTCCGTCGCTCGGACGTGCATGCGTTTGCGCGGACCAGGACGGCGGGGGCGACTGAGACGGCCGGAGCAGCGGCAGAGGCCGCAGGGGCGGCAGCAGCGGCAGAGGCGGCAGAAGGCTCAAGACCGGTGTAACGCGGCGAGACTATCTGTGCCATTCCAGGGCGTGGATTTCTACGATACCGAGTCGCTCTTCGCGGAGGACGAGCGAGCCGTGCGGGACACCGTGCGTCGGTGGGTGGACGAGGCGGTGATCCCGATCATCGGCGACCACTACGTGCAGGGAACGTTCCCCCTGCACCTCGCGCCCAAGATGGCGGAGCTGGGCCTCTTCGGCGCCAATCTGCCGGAGGAGTACGGCTGCGCCGGGCTCAACAACGTGGCCTACGGGCTGATCATGCAGGAGCTGGAACGGGGCGACTCCGGTGTACGCTCGTTCGCGTCGGTGCAGGGCGCCCTGGTCATGTACCCGATTTACGCGTTCGGAAGTGAGGAGCAGAAGCAACGGTGGCTTCCCAGGCTCGCCGGCGGCGAGGCCATCGGGTGCTTTGGACTCACCGAGCCGGACTTCGGCTCCAACCCGGGGGGCATGATCACCACGGCGCGCGAGACGGCGGACGGGTGGGTGCTGAACGGCGCCAAGATGTGGATCACCAACGGCTCCACGGCGCAGGTGGCCATCATCTGGGCCAAGACCGGCGCGCTGGATGACCCCCAGTCCATTCGCGGATTCATCGTTCCGACCGACACGAAGGGGTTCTCGGCGAAGGACCAGAAGGGCAAGCTGTCGCTCCGCGCCAGCGACACCAGCGAGCTGGTGTTGCAGGACGTCAAGGTGGGCAGGGACGCGCTGTTGCCGAAGAGCGGCGGGGTCAAGAGCCCGCTCATGTGTCTCACGCAGGCGCGCTACGGGATCGCCTGGGGCGCCGTGGGAGCGGCGATGGCGTGCTTCGCGGAGGCGGTGAGCTACGCCAAGACCCGCGTCATATTCGACCGCCCGATCGGCGGTTTCCAGATCCAGCAGGCCCGCCTGGCCGACATGCTCACCGAGATCACCAAGGCCCAGCTGCTGTGCGTCCAACTGGGCCGGCTCAAGGACCGCGGCTCGGCGACGCCGGAGCAGGTGTCACTCGCCAAGCGGAACAACGTGGACATGGCCACCGAGGTCGCCCGCGAGACACGCCGGCTGCTGGGCGCCAACGGCATTCTGGCAGAGTACCAGGCGATGCGGCATCTGGCCAACCTGGAGAGCGTGTACACCTACGAGGGGACGCACGACATCCATACGCTGGTGTTGGGGCAGGCGATTACCGGGCTGGATGCTTTTCGGTGATCGGTCTCACCGCCGCCAGAGTGCCCGCTGGGTGAGCCGGTCCAGCACCGCGTCCGGCAGCAGTCTCAGGATCCTAAATCGTAGCTTCCGCCGCACCACGACCATCCGCGCCTTTGGCCGCTTGACCGTGAGCGCCTCCAGCACCGCGTCCGCGACCGCCTGCGGGGGGAGGCCGTGTTTGACCCCGGCGAGCGCCTGATTGCGGACCAAGGGCAGGAGCGGGGCGTAGGGCGTGTCGCGATAGCGATCGAGATCGCGTTCCTGAATCTTGTCCCAGATGGGCGTGCGTACCGAGCCGGGTTCGATCACGATCACCCTGACGCCGGCAGCCAGCAGCTCGCGCCGCAGGCTGTCGGAGATTGCTTCCAGCGCGAACTTGGAGGCACTGTAGGGTCCGGCGAACGGCATGGCGATCCGGCCGGAGATCGAGCTCAGGTTCACGATCCGGCCTCGCGAGCGCCGCAGGTCGGGCAGGAAGGCCTGGGTGACGGCCACCACCCCGATCACGTTCACCTCCAGCACGTGGCGGAGCTGATCCAGAGGGAGAAACTCCAGGGGACCGGCTGCCGGCACGCCGGCGTTGTTGACCAGTCCCACCAGCGGCCGCTCGCCCAGGGCCATTCGCACCGCTTGCCGGCCGGCCGCGATGCTGGCGCCGTCGGTGACGTCCATGAGGACCGGGGTTATGCCCTCGGCGCGCAGAGCGTCCGCGTCGGCCGAACGGCGCACGGTGCCGAACACGTCGAACCGGTGCGCCGCCAGCGTGCGCGCGGTCTCACGTCCGATACCGCTCGACGCTCCGGTGACGACTACTCCGCCTCGCATCGCGAGCCATCCTGTCGTGGTTCCAGGCCAATGCTAACCGCACCGGGTCAGCGGCTACCAGCCCTGGCATCGTTGGAGGACGCTTCGTATCGTGTCCCCCACCGTGCCGCGCCACGCCACCCCGTCGCGTGGGAGGTGCCATGACGCCCGCCAGACGCTACTGGCTGATGAAGTGCGAGCCCGAGGCATACACCATCGACGCGCTGGCCCGTGACGGCACCACGTCATGGGAAGGCGTGCGCAACTTCCAGGCCCGGAACTTCCTGCGGGAGATGCGCCTTGGCGATCTGGCGTTGTTCTACGCGTCCAACGCCGACCCCTCGGGCGCCGTGGGTGTGGTGGAGATTGCACGGGAGGAGTATCCGGATCCGCTCCAGTTTCAACCGGGCCACGAGTACCACGATCCCACCAGCCGCCAGGAGAAGCCCAAGTGGTATACCGTGGACGTGCGTTTCGTGGAGAAACTACGCCAGATCGTTTCGTTGGATACCATGAAGCGCACGCCGGGCCTCGGGAAGATGATGGTGGTGCAGCCGGGCCGGCGGCCGTCGGTGCAGCCGGTGACGAAGGAGGAGTTCGAGATGGTGCTGAAGTTGAGACGAGGAGGGCAACGATGAAGAGAGGGCCATCGAGGGGCACGGGCGGGCGAGCCGAGCTCCGGCTGTTGCTCCGATTGATGGATCAGGGGTTTGATCATGCGGCGTGGCATGGCCCCACCCTGGGCGGTGCCCTTCGCGGCCTGACCGCGCGCCAGGCCGCGTGGCGGCCGGCGGCCCAACGCCACAGCGTCTGGGAGATCGTCCTGCATACGGCCTACTGGAAATACGCGGTGCGGCGTCGGCTGACTGGCGGTGAGCAGGGCGTCTTTCCCAGGAGCGGAAGCAACTGGCCGGCATTGCCGGAGGTGCTGGACCAACGGCACTGGCGGGCCGACGTGCGCCTCCTCAAGGACGAGCACCGCAAGCTGCTGCGGGTGGTGGCCGCGCTTTCACCCAGCGTCCTGGGCCGCCGGCTGGGCAAGCGGCGATGGACCAACTCCGAGACGATCCATGGGATCGCCATGCACGACCTTTACCACGCGGGTCAGATTCAGCTGCTGAAGCGGCTGCGCGCGCGCGACTAGCGGCAGGCGAACCCCTTACCGGCCGGCGGGTACCACTGCGAGCTATGGGTCGTGCGCTGGCCGTTCCGCTTGCCATCACCGTCGCCCTCGGGTGCCACGCGAGTACCGACACCGAAGGCCCGGATCCCGGATTCACAGGGCTCGATACCCAGATGGTGGCGGCCGGTCTCACGAATCCGCTCTACCTGACCGCGCCCCCGGGGGACCCCCGGCTGTTCGTGGCGGAGCAGCCGGGCCGCATCCGGATCGTCGCCGACGAGTCCCTGCTCGCTACGCCGTTTCTCGACATCACCGACCGGGTGCTGGACGGCGGCGAGCGCGGCCTGCTGAGCGTCGCCTTCCACCCGAACTATGCCACCAACGGCTACTTCTACGTGGATTACACCGACCTGTCGGGCGACACCCGGGTCGAGCGCTATCGGGTGAGCGCCGATCCCAACCTGGCGGACCAGGGCTCCGCGAAGCTGATCCTATTCGTGGATCAGCCGTACGCCAACCACAACGGCGGGTTGGTCCTCTTCGGGCCGGACGGCATGCTGTACGTCGGCCTCGGCGACGGGGGCAGCGGGGGAGACCCCCAT
>JACPAP010000118.1 GCA_016180765.1 Gemmatimonadota bacterium | reverse complement strand
GCGAGCGGGGCCTGCCAGGCGCCACCCAGCTGCCCCAGGAGCTGGTCCCGGGACGGCAAGTGGGCGAGGCGTTTGACCTCGTCCGGCGTGACCCGGCGACCGTCCACCCACCCGGCCTTCACCGCCGGCCGCTCGAACTCCCTCTGGAACTCCGCCAGGATCTTGGCCGGGGCCAGCGGGTCCGTCTCGACGAACACCAGGCCCGTGGGCCCGCGCAGGACATCGGCCAGCCCGCCCGGCGAGGCCGCCTGGAGCGCCCGCAGGGCCAGCGTGTTCTTCACCACCACGTACTCGCCACCGGCGGCGCGCAGCCGCCGGCGCAACTCCGTCAGGTTCTTGACGCGGAGCCCGGTGAAGTCGGTCACATAGATGGTGGCCGCCCGGGAGAACCGGTCGGTCAACCCCGCGACGATCTCGCCCTTCTCGGTGCGGTTCATCGGTACACCGCCAGGTCAATCGAGACCCCGGGGCCCATGGTGCTGGACACCGTGACGGACCGGATGTAGCCGCCCTTGGCCGCCGCCGGTCTGGCCCGCACCACCGCCTCCATGAAGGTCGCCAGGTTCTCCGCCAATTGGTCCACGGTGAACGACACCTTGCCGATCGGCACGTGGAGATTCCCGGTCTTGTCCACCCGGAACTCGATCTTGCCCGCCTTGGCCTCCCGCACCGCCTTGGTCACGTCCATCGTGACCGTGCCGGACTTGGGGTTGGGCATCAGGCCGCGCGGTCCCAGGATGCGTCCCAGCGGCCCGATCTGGCCCATCAGGTCCGGCGTGGCGATGATGACGTCACAGTCGAGCCACCCGTCCTTGATCTTCTGGACGAACTCCGCCCCCACGAAATCCGCGCCGGCCGCCTCGGCGTCCTTCGCCTTGTCCCCCTGGGCCAACACCAGGACGCGGAGCTGCTTGCCGGTCCCGTGGGGCAACACCACCGTGCCGCGGACGATCTGGTCCGCATGCCGGGGGTCCACCGACAGGCGAACCCCCACGTCCACGGTTTCGTCAAACTTGGCGAAGGCCGCCTGTTTCACCGCCTCCACCGCTTCCCTGGGTTGGTAGGGCCGCTCGCGATGGATGGTGGCCGCCGCCGCCCGGAACTTCTTGCCCGCGACGGCCATCAGTCCACCACCTCGACGCCCATCGAGCGCGCCGTCCCGGCGATGATCGCCATGGCCGCCTCGAGGTCGTTCGCGTTGATGTCCGGCATCTTGAGCTCGGCGATCTTGCGGAGCTGCGCCCGGCTCACCTTCCCGACCTTCTGCCGGTTGGGCGTGGGCGAGCCCTTCTCGATCCCGGCTTCCTTCCGAAGCAACACCGCCGCCGGCGGCGTCTTGGTGATGAAGGTGAAGCTCCGGTCCGCATAGATCGTCACTTCCGCCGGGACGATCATGCCCGCCTGGGCCTGAGTTCTGGCGTTGAACTGCTTGCAGAACTCCATGATGTTGATCCCGTGCGGCCCGAGCGCCGTACCGACCGGCGGCGCCGGCGTCGCCTGCCCCGCCGTCACCTGCAGTTTGACGAAGGCGAGTACTTTCTTCTTGGGTGGTGCCACGGTCGCCTACCTCCTTGCGCTCAGACGTCGCTGAGCTCCCACGGTAGCCCCGTGGTCAGGTCCAGTTCCCTGGGCTGTCGGCTATCGGCTGTCAGCTATCGGCGGGTGGGCTGAGAGCCGACAGCCGATCACTGATAGCCGACAGCGTTAGTGGGCCTTCAACTGTAAGTAATCCAGCTCCACGCTGGTCGGCCGGCCGAACAAGCTCACCGCCACACGCACCTTCCCCTTGTCCGCCAGCACTTCCTCGACGGTCCCGCTGAAATCCGTGAAGGGGCCGTCCATGATCTCCACCACCTGACCCACCAGAAACGGGATCTCGGGCTTGGCCTCCGGCTCCTCGACCGCCTCCTCGATCCCCAGCAACCGGTTGACTTCGTCCTGCCGGAGCGGCTGCGGGGTCCAGTCCTGACCCACGAACTTGATCACGCCCTGGATGCTGTTGATGAGGTGCGCCGTCTCCTGGTTCATCACCATCTCGACCAGCACGTAGCCCGGAAACACCTTCCGCTCCACCGACACCTTCTTGCCGTTCTTGATCTCCACCACCTGCTGGGTCGGGACCAGGGCCTGCCGGACGGCCTTCTGCTCCGGGGCCGCCGTGTCCTGCTGAATGCGCCGCTCGACCAGCGAGCGCACCTTGTTCTCGTGCCCGGCCGTCGTCTGGATGGCATACCACTTGTGCTCCATGGCGACCCCGATCACGCGAACAAGCGCCCCGGCAGACTGACCAGGAGGAGCGAGAACACGAAGTCCATCAGGCTGATCACTATTCCGATGATGATGACGAAAATGAGGATCACCACCGTGGACTTGCGCAGCTCGTTCCAGCTGGGCCAGGTCACCTTGCGGACCTCGGCCCGGACCTCCCCCAGGTAGTGCGCCACGCGCGAGGTGGCGGCGAACACGGGCTGCCGCCAGCGCACCAGCGCGGCGGCCGCCACCAGCAACAGGCCCGCCCCAATCGCCAGCGCCAGCGTCACCTACTTGGACTCCTTATGGAGCGTATGCTTCCCGCAGCGGGGGCAGAACTTCTTCCACTCCGCCCGCTCCGGGTGCTTGCGCTTGTTCTTCGTGGTGAAGTAGTTCCGATCCTTACAGTCGGTGCATTCCATGATGATGTTTTCGCGCCCCATTCATCCCCCAGAGCTCGCGACCGGGATTGAACCGGTGACCTCGTCCTTACCAAGGACGCGCTCTACCGACTGAGCTACGCGAGCGAGCGGGCGACGGGACTCGAACCCGCGACCCTCAGCTTGGAAGGCTGATGCTCTACCAACTGAGCTACACCCGCGGACCGTCTTTCCCTCCGAGCCGGGCCCGGCTCGCCCTGCATGGTGGGGGAAGGATTCGAACCTTCGTAGGCTGACGCCGGCAGATTTACAGTCTGCTCCCTTTGGCCGCTCGGGCACCCCACCGTTTGCCCGCCGGAGCTGACGAAGGGACTCGAACCCTTAACCTGCTGATTACAAATCAGCTGCTCTACCAGTTGAGCTACGTCAGCGCAAAGCCCGTTTTGCGCAGACTTGGATGATAGCGACCCCGGCAAGCCAGGTCAATTGCTTGCAGAGCGAGCACTTGCGGTTTACCCCCCCACCCCTGACGCCGTTCAGAGCCCGCCTCCCTCCATCCCCCGCCTCTTCCGCCACCGCGTCCCCCCGGGACCGTCCTCCAGCTCCACCCCCCGAGCCAGCAACTCGGTCCGGAGGGCATCCGCCCGGGCGAAATCCCGGGCCTTCCGGGCCGCTTCCCGCTCCCGGAGGTGGGTTTCCACCCACGCCCTGAACTCGGCGTCCATTTCCGCCACGGCGGGGAGAACGTCCAGCACCGCCATGACCCGGTCGAACACCGCCAGGGCCGCCCCCCTCTGCACCGGCGCCAGGCTCCCACCATCCAGCTCACGGTTCATGGCCCGTACAAACGTGAAGACGGCGCCGAGGGCTTGGGGGGCGTTCAGGTCGTCCTCCATGGCGGCGGTGAAGCTGCGGCGGAGCTCTTCGACAGGCGGCAGCGGCGGGAGAATCGGCAGAGGCGGCAGCCCATCCCCTCCGGCGTCTGCCCCCCGGGCCGCTTCTGCCGCTCCCGCCGCCTCCACCAGCCTATCCCGAAACTCTCCGAGCCGGCGCACTCCTTCGGCCGCCGCCTCCAGGGCCTCGTCCGTGTAGTTCAGCTGCTGGCGGTAATGGGTCGAGAACACCAGCATGCGGAAGGCGGCCGGGTCAACCCCCTCCTCCTTGAGGTCCCGGGCCGTGAGGAAGTTGCCGGTCCGCTTGGACATCTTGGTGCCCTGGATCTGCAGGAACTCGCCGTGCAGCCAGAAGCGGGCGAAGGGCTGGCCGGTCACCCCTTCCGACTGGGCGATCTCGTTCTCATGGTGCGGGAAAATGAGGTCCACGGCGCCGGCGTGAATATCCAGCGTCTGGACCCCAAACCGACGGATTTCCTGGAGCGCCATGGCCGAGCACTCCAGGTGCCAGCCCGGTCGGCCACGGCCAAAGGGCGCGTCCCAGGCCGCTCCCGCCTGCTCGTCGGTTGGGTCCGCGAACTTCCACAAGGCAAAGTCACGCGCGTCCTCTTTGGCGTATTCGTCGCTTGCCACCCGCGCGCCGGTCTGGAGCTCGCGCCGCTCCACCCGCGAGAGGCACCCGTAGGTGGGGAATTTGCCGATGGCGAAGTAAACCCCGTCTTCGCCGCGGTAGGCCAGGCCCCGCTCCAGCAAGCGCGAGACCAGCTCGACCATGGGAGCGATGCACTCGGTGGCGCGCGGGTAGACGTGGGCCGGTCGGATCCGCAGGTAGTCGCGGTCCTCGAAGAACGCCCGCACGAACGGCTCGGTGTGCTGGGCCAGCGGCACGCCGGCCGCGGCGGCCGCCTTGATGGTCCGGTCGTCCACGTCAGTCAAGTTCATGATGTGAAGGACGTCGAAACCCTGGGCCTCGAGGTGGCGGCGCAGCAGGTCCTCGAAGAGGAACGTCCGGAAGTTGCCGATGTGGGCGTAGTTGTACACCGTGGGCCCACAGGTATAGAGCGTCACCCGCGGAGGCTCGAGCGGCACGAAGGGCTCCACCCGCCGCGTCAGCGTGTTGTAAAGGCGGAGGCTCATCGCCGGGGGGCTTGGGACTCCTCGGTTCGGGCGCTCAACAGGGAGGCAAGCGACTCGGCATCACCCAGGTGCAGGGTGCGTTGTGGGAACGGGATCTCGATTCCCTCACGATCGAACCGGTTCTTGAGGCGGCGCCGGAGTTCCCGACCCACTTCCCATTGCTTCCCGGGCACGGTCTTGGCTACCAGGCGGATGTTGACCGAGCTGTCGGCGAGCTGCTCCACGCCCCACACCGCCGGCTCCTCGAACAGGCGGCCCTTCCACTCGGCGTCGCGCCACAACTCGGCGGCGACCTCGCGCATCACCCGAATCACGTTGTCCACGTTTTCCTTGTACGCCACGCCGATGTCCACGATGGCGCGGGCCCAGCCGCGCGTCATGTTCGATACCAGATTGATGGAACCGTTGGGGACCACGTGCAGGACCCCGTGGACGTCGCGCAGCATGACCACCCGCATGGTCATGCGCTCCACTACACCGCCCACGCCGTTGACCTTCACGATGTCCCCCACGCCAAACTGGTTCTCCAGCAGAATGAAGAAGCCCGAGATGACGTCCTTGACCAGGCTCTGGGCGCCGAACGAGATCGCCAGGCCGGCCACGCCCACGCCGGCCAGCAAGGGACCAATCTCGATGAAGAAGTTGAGGATGGTGAGCCCCGCGCCGACCCCGATGGCCACGCCGCCCACGTTGTTCAGCAGCTGAGCCAGCGTCTTGCCGCGCTGCTCCCGCTCGCTCAGGGTGTTGGGATCCCCATCGTCCACGGCTTTCTCGATCCGGCCGGTGATCAGCGTGAGCACCCGGAAGCCGGCGTACGCCAGCAGCAGGACGCCGAGGATCTGGAAGCCCCGGCGCACCACCAGCCCAACGTCGATGCTGAGCTGTTGGGCCAGCCACTCGGCTACCGCCCGGAGGTCGGCCACACTGGTCAGTGCCGCGGAGAACATGAGCGCGGGAGTTTCCAACCCCTGATGGGACAATGGGTTCTGCGTGGAAACCTAGACCGCGGGGAGAGGAGCGTCAATCGTGAGCCGGAGGGGGTGCGCGGTGCCGCTGAGGGCACGAACGATCACGGAGTGCCCAAGAGCAGGGCCGAGACCACAGGCGACAGCCACCACGTCGCCAGGGCCGCCACCGCGAGGCATGCGGCCGGCAGCGCCACGTGCCAGCTTGCCAGGCGCCGTCCGTCCAGCTCTTTGAGCCCAACCGTCCAGATCACGATGCCCCACATCGTGATGAGGTTGAAGCGCTGGTTGACGGAGACGAGCCAGCGGGGTGGGCTGTCCGTCCACCAGAAGAGCAACGGGCCCGTGGTGAACCGATGTGCCACGCCGACCGCGTCCCCCGCCCGCGGCGGCGAACCGACGGCTGACAAATACGCCACGGCCAGCTCGCCGATCCGCTGGACCATGAGCGGCGCGAGCCCCAGGAGGACCACCGTCCAGACGGCGCGGCGCCGGTCTTCGGCGAGCGAGAGGACCGGCTCGGCCGCGAGCCCCAGCACCAGCGCCGCAACCAGCAGCGTGGGCGGCGGCACCAGGCGATCCACCACGATGATGCGGGTGAGTCCCGCCTCCATGGCCGCGTGATGCAGGTCGCGGGCCAGATCACCGGTGGGAGCGAGGGCGGCGAACAACAGATCCAGCTGTCGTGGGAGCGTCGCGGCTCCCAACAGCGCCGTGATCGTCAGGACGCCTATCGCCACAACCAGCGGCCGAGGCCGCCCAATGGCTTCCTCCACCGCGCGACGCGGGTCCACCAACACCATGGCGATGAGCTTCATGGCAGCAGCAAGTCCTCCAGCGCGCGGTAGCGCACCCGGGTGGCGGCCACCGGGATCCGCTCGGCGCGGAAGGTGGCCAGGATCTCTTCCAGCGTGAGCCCCTGCACCAGCGGGATCGCGATGCCATCCCCCGTGCGCACCGCGGCGGGGTAGCGGGTCAGCAGCCACTCGACGCGGCCCAGCGCGCCCCCGTTGAGGGACAGCTCTGCCACGCGCTGCTTGAGAAGGGCAGCGGTGGAGACGTCTGAGACCACGCGGCCGCGCGACAGCACCAGCACCCGCGTGGCCAGCCGCTCCACGGTGCCGAGGTCATGCGATGCCAGCATGACGAGCCGCTCGCTCGCGGCGAACGACGCGATGGCGCCACGCAACGTGCGCGCGACGATGGGATCGATGCCGGCCAACACTTCGTCCAGCAGCAGCACCCGGCCCGCGAGCAGACCCGCGGCCGCGAGGGCCAACCGCTGCGCCATGCCCCGCGAGTACTCGGCGATCCGGCGGCCCGCGAACTCGGCCAGCACGCCGAACTCGATGGCCCAGCGCACCAGCGCCACGCGTTGCGGTGGGGTGCGGGCGCGGTGGCTGGCGAGGTACGTGAGCCATTCCAAACCCGTCAGTTCGGGCGGGGCCAGGGGAGGATCTTCAGCCAAGCCGACGGTTCGCCGGGCCTCCGACCTGCCCGCCCGAAACCCGGCGACCGTCACGACCCCGGAGGTGGGGGTGATCTCGCCGGCCAGCAGGCGCATCAGGGTTGTCTTCCCGGCGCCGTTGGGGCCCACCACGCCGATGATCTCACCGCGCTCAGCGGTAAACGAGCAATCCTCGAGGGCGACGCGCCGCCGGGCTCCAGACCCGTACCCGCGGCTGACGGCCTGGCACGCGACGAACGTCATGACTCGGCCCGTCGCGGCCGACCAGGGCCCGCGAGGTGCATGGCCGCGACTCCCAGCCCCATCAGGGTCCACGCGCCGAGCAGCAGCGGATCCCCCCATCCGCCGGTCGCGAGCCAGCGCGTAGCCCGCCAGGGGAGCGGCAGGACGTTCCACAGCCAGATCACGACCCGCTGGAACGGGAGCCAGCCGGCGAACAGGGCGCCCATGGCGGACGGAGGCGCCACCCCAATCCAGACACCCAGGAACCCGACTGAGGCGGCAGCGGAGGCTCCCCACCACGGCGCGACCGCCATGACGCAGGCCGCCACGCACCCGGCGTACACCAGGGCCACGGCGACGGCGCTGAGGACGGGAGCGCCCTGGGGAGACGCGGTTGCCAGTGCGAGCCCCATTCCCACTGTTACCGGCCCCAGCACGCACAACGCACCGGCGAGCCGACCGGTGGGCACCAGCCACCAGGGCGCCACCACCATCCGGGCCGCGGCAAGTGCCGGTCCCGGGGAGAGAAGACGGGAAGCGGAGACGGCGGCGAGGGTACCGGCCACCAGCAGCACGACCCGCGCCACCCGCTCTGGCGACGGTTCGGATGCGGCCGCCAGGGCCGCGACGCCGAGCCCCAGGAGCGCCGCGAGGCGGGGAGCCCGGTGCCGGGTCACGAGCTGCAACCCGAACACCACCTCGGCCTTGGCCGCCAGAAGGCTCATCATGACAGCTCGAGCCTGGCGGGGGGCTCAGCGCCCCCCGCCACCGCGGCCCGGTCGGCCGGTGAACCTGCGATCAGAACAAGCACCACAGACCGCGGATGATGTAACACCATCCACGGATCGCGATCAGGTATTCGGAATCCGACGAAAAGTCTTCGTCGCAATCGGCGATCACCTCGTCCATACAGTCTCCTGCCACCGCCGCATCGGCCGGTATGGGCGCCGGTGCCATGCCCAGCGCACCCACCGTGGCCATGCTCAAGATCAGTTTTCTCATGTACACCCCCTCCATGCCATGCATGGTGTGAGGGCCGACCAGACAGCGTGTCCCCGTTTGGGACGCGGCCAAGGTAGCGCCGGTGGCGCCGCGCGCTGCCATCGTTTCGTTGCGGGGCTGGAGCATTTTTCCGCGCGCCAGCCGGGCCGGGGCGGACCCTAGATCACCCCGGTTACACCGCAGGTGACAAAGCTGAGCACCTTGCACCAGTAGGACAGTGCACTGTCCAGCTCCCCGCTTCCCGGGAACTGTGCGTCGCAGTCCGCGCACGGTACGGGATAGGCGTCGGCCGGGGACGGCGCGGGCAGCGCCGCCAGGGTGCCGACCACAGCCAGGGACCAAAGGAGTCGTTTCATGGGTTCACCTCCGTGTCATGGTTGAGGTCCAGCGTTGGCACTGGTTCCTTTCGCCAACGGAGGTGAACGTAAGAGCGCTGACCCTCCCGCGTGTCACCATTCGAACGCGTCCGGTGCCGTTATTTCGCGGAACGCGATTGGGCTCTCGCCGAGGCGTGAGCCATCCTCCACACGCGAGGGGGTAGGCACGGTGATCCGGCAAAACCATCGAGAGGTGGGTGCGGGCGGGGACGAAGCGACGCCCAGGGCCCCGCGATGGCCGACCCACACTGGTCGGCCCTCGTTCGCCTAGTCCGGGACCGCCACGGCCGCGCGCTCCCCGGTGGTCTGCACCAGCACCGCCGACGCGACCCGTCCGCGGGAGGCCTCGTCGTAGATCTCGTCAATCAGGACGTGCCGCACGATCACCATGACCGCTGCGAGTAGCGGCACTGCGATGATCAGGCCCAGGACGCCAATGAGGGTCGCCATGGCCAGCACGCTCACGATGGTGAGCACCGGGGGCAGCCGGATGCGTTCCTGGAAGATGAGGGGTGCCACCACGTTGGCCTCGACCAGATGCACGGCCACACCGAGGAGGCCCACGGCGAGACCATGCAGCCAGCCGGTGTTGATCAAGACGAAGAGGGCCGGCAGCAAGGTGGATACCACCGTGCCGAAGAACGGGACGATGGCCACCACGCCGGTAAACACGCCGAAGGCTAGAGGATAGGGCA
>JACPAP010000117.1 GCA_016180765.1 Gemmatimonadota bacterium | reverse complement strand
GCCGATGGCAGAATGATGGCCTACACGTCGAGCGACATCACCCACCTCACCGAACTGTTCGTCGCCCAGAGTAACGGCGGCGGCGAGAAGCGGCTCACCAGCTTCAACGACAAATACCTCACCGAGGTCACCACGATTCCGGCGGACACGTTCTGGTACGAGAGTGTGGGTGGCCTGAAGATCCAAGGCTGGCTGCACCAACCCTACGGCTACGAAGCGGGCAAGAAGTATCCGCTCGTTCTCTACATCCACGGCGGCCCGCATGGGCAGTACGGCCACGTGTACTTCCATGAGTTCCAGATGCTCGCAGGCCAGGGGTACTGGACCCTCTTCACCAACCCGCGCGGCTCTACCGGTTATGGGCACGATTTCACCTACGCCACGCGCAGGCGCTGGGGCATGGAGGACTACCAGGACCTGATGAACGCGGTGGACGAGGTGATTCGCCGCACCGCTCAGGTGGACACGACCCGGATGGCGGTGCTGGGCGGGTCGTACGGCGGCTTCATGACCAACTGGATCATCGGTCATACCAACCGCTTCGCCGTGGCCCAGACCGACCGCTCCATCTCCAACTGGTTCTCCTGGTACGGCTCATCGGAGGCGCAGGGGCTCACCGAGTACGAGTTCGGCGGGTTCCCCTGGGAGCAGGACTCGCTGTACCGGGCGCTCTCGCCTTTCACCTACGTGACGAACATGAAAACGCCGAACGCCGCTCCTGATCGTGCACAGCGAGGAGGATTACCGCGTGCCCATCACGGACGCGGAGCAGCTGTTCATGGCCCTGAAGAAACGCGGCGTGCCGGTGGAGTTCGTGCGGTATCCCCGAAGCTCGCACGGGCTCTCGCGCACCGGGCCGCCGTGGCTGCTGGTGGACCGGCTGGAGCGGATCCGGACCTGGTTTGCCCACTGGATCGGCACGGGCGCCATCCCGCCCAAGGCGGCGCAATAGATTCGCCATTACCGAAAAATGATTCACCGCGGAGCACGCAGAGACCGCAGAGAGGGTGTTGTTGTGTGAGACCAACCCTAACCCATCTCTGCGGACTCTGCGGTGAATATCGGGAGCGAGGATTGACATGAGATTCGGTGTTCTGGGCTCGGGGCCCGTCGGCCAGGTTCTTGCGATGGGCTTGCGAAAACACGGCTACGAGGTTCGGATCGGCAGCCGGTCGCCGGCGAAGCTGGCGGAGTTCTCGTCCGCCAGTGGCATCCCGAGCGGCACCTTTGCCGACGTGGCGGCCTGGGCAGAGGCGTTGGTGCTCGCGGTACAGGGGCGCGCCGGCGAAGGAGCCCTGAAGTTGGCGGGCGCGAAGCATTTGACGGGCAAGGTCGTGATGGACACCACGAACCCGATCAGCGACGAACCGCCCGAGGACGGTGGGCAACGCGTTCATGGTCCATCCGTCGTTCCCGGGCGGGATGCCCACGATGTTCTACTGTGGGAACGATGCGGACGCGAAACGGCTGGTCTCGAGGATCATCCAACAGTTCGGTTGGGAGCCGGCCGACATGGGCACGGCCGCCGCCGCCCGTGCCATCGAGCCGCTCTGCCAACTCTGGTGCATCCCGGGATTCCTCGAGAACCGGTGGACCCATGCGTTTCGGCTCTTGCGGCTCTGAGGTATCACGCATGCGAGTTGCCTTATCCCTGATCCCATTTCTGTCAGCCTACTGACCAGCGAGGCGTACCTGATGCGTGGTTGGATCTGCGTTGTGCCGCTGGCCCTGGCGCCGGCAGCCACGGCCGCCCAGGAGTTCCAGCTCACCGTCCCGAGCATCATGCGGGGCCCGGACCTGGTCGGCACGTCCCCGTCCAACCTCCGGTTCTCGGCGGACGGCCGGTACGTCTACTTCCGCTGGCGGAGCCCCGGCGTGGATACGCTGGATCAGGACTACCGCGTCCTGGTGACCGGCGGCGAGCCGGAGCGCCTGCCCCGGCTCGCGGTGGACACCATCGCCATGACCGGCGTCTGGTCGCCCGATCTCCGAAGCCGGATCGTGGTCCTGAAGGGGGACCTGTGGATCGTGGATCGGGCCGGCGCCAAGCGACGCCTCACCCAGACGCAGGGTGGGGAATCCTCTCCCTCGTGGTCAGCGGACGGGCGGACGGTGTACTTCACGCGCGACGGTAACGCGTGGTCGCTCGATCTGGTGGACGGCCGCTTGGCGCAGGTCACGGACATTCGCCGAGGCCCGTCACCGAGGAAGCCGGCCGAGCCCACCGGGCAAAAAGACTTCCTGCAAGACCAGCAACGCGAGTTGTTCGACTTCATCCGGCGCCAGGTGGCGCAGCAGGCGCTCCGGGCCGACACGGACACGACCGCGGCCAAGCCCATGTACCTCGGCGAGCGCGAGACCGCGAGCCAGATCGAGGTGTCTCCGGACGGACGCTTCGCGCTGGTGCGCGTATCCCAACGCGCCCGCGGCGATAGCGCCGAGGGGCGTAGAGTGGAGATGCCGGTCTGGGTCACCGAGTCGGGATACGTGGAGACCCAGCAGATCCGGACCAAGGTGGGCGACGATCAGGGCGATCAGCGTACGGCCCTGATCGAGCTGATGACCGGCAAGGTATGGTGGGTGGACTCGCTGGCGAAAGTCACCACGGCGCCGCAGGACGCCCAGCCGGTGGGGTTCGCTTCCAACTCGCGCCACGCGCTGGTGTGGATCGGGACGGACGACTTCAAGGACGACTGGCTGGTCGTGGTGGACCTGCCGTCGCTCGAAACCCGCACCGTGGTGCACCGGCACGATGACGCGTGGCTGGGCACGGGGTTCCTGGGCCTCGGCGCGTGGACCGGCTGGCTGGGCGATGGCGAGACCATCTACTACGGCAGCGAAGAGACCGGCTACGCGCACCTCTACACCGTCTCGGCCGCGGGCGGCCCGCCTAAGGCGCTCACCAGCGGGCAGTGGGAGGTGCAGGACGTCACGCTATCGCCGGACCGTAAGACATTCTACCTGCACACCAACCAAGGCGACTTCGGACAGGTGCATTTCTACGCGCTGGACGTGGCCACCGGCCGGAAGACGCGGCTCACCTCCGCCGAGGGACGCCAGGACGTGGTGCTCTCACCCGACGGCAGGACGCTGGCGGTGCTGCACTCGACGTCGAACCATCCGCCCGAGCTCTATTTCCAGCCCAACCGAGCCGGCGCCGAGATGCGCCAGGTGACCGAGAGCACTACGGCGGAATGGCGCAGCTTCGCCTGGATCAAGCCGGAGATCGTGATGATCCCCGCGCGGGACGGCGCCCAGGTACCGGCGCGCCTGTATCGGCCGATGGGCGTCCCATCCAATCGCGCGGCGGTGATCTTCGTACACGGCGCGGGCTATCTCCAGAACGTGCACCAGTGGTGGTCCAGCTACTACCGCGAGTACATGTTCCACCACCTGCTCGCCTCCAAGGGCTACACCGTGCTGGACCTAGACTATCGCGGGAGCGCGGGGCAGGGCCGTGACTGGCGCACCGCCATCTACCGGCACATGGGAGGCAAGGATCTGGACGACCAGGTGGATGGGGCGCGCTGGCTGGTGAAGACTATGGGCGTGGACTCGACCAAGATTGGCATCTATGGGGGGAGTTACGGCGGGTTCATCACCCTGATGGCCATGTTCACCCAGCCCGGCGTGTTCGCGGCCGGCGCCGCGCTGCGCCCCGTGACCGACTGGGCCCACTACAATCACGGGTACACCGGACGCATTCTCAACCCGCCCCAATCAGACACGCTGGCGTACCGGCGGTCGTCGCCGATTTACTTCGCGCAGAATCTCACCGGGTGGCTGCTCATCTGTCACGGCATGGTGGACGACAACGTGCACTTCCAGGACACGGCGCGGCTGGTCCAGCGGCTGATCGAGCTGGGCAAAGAGAACTGGGAGGTCGCCATCTATCCGGTGGAGCCGCACGGATTCCGCCGCAATGACAGCTGGACCGACGAGTACCGGCGCATCCTGAACCTGTTCGAAGAAACGCTGCGACCTGGCCCGAAAACCTCCCGAGACCCTGGCGCGTAGGGTTCTCCGAGAGGACCTTGTTCACATGGCCAAGAGCCCCTCCCCATCAGACGATCCCCTGGACGGCATGTCGAGGGAGGTGGACCGGCTGCTCAAGCAGCTGCCGGGGGCTGATCCCACGCTCCGGGGGTCCAGTCCGTCGTCGCCCCCCGTGTCCGGTGTCCGGCCGGGCATCGTCACGACTCCGGGCGGGGCCGCCATCAGCGAGCGCCGCGAGCCGACGGCTCGCGATAAGCTGGGCGTGTGGCTCCGGGTCGGTCTCGGAGTGGTGGCCGGCGCCGTCATGACCCAGTGGCCCTACGCGCACGCCTGCGGTTTCCGCCTGTACCTGTATCTGGCCGCCGTGGCGGCCGTGCTCGTGGCCGGCGGGTGGGGCAGCCTGTCGTCCTGGAAGCTCCGAATGGGGGTGGCGCACGTCACGTCGCTGATGGTCATCTTCTGGGGGCTGGTTCTCGCCGCCCAGCAGGTGCTCCCCCGGATCGGGTACGCCGCGGTCGCAGCCTCCTGGCGCTGCCTATAGATCGCTTCATCATTCCCATAGCGATTCCGCCAAGAACGCCGGCCTACGTTGGACGCCAGTATGGCGTCCCGGGCTTGGTGGGTGGGCGTTGCGGTGCTGGCGGCAGCCTGCCGGCAGGATCAGCGCGCCCCGGTGCAGATGCCCGCGGCGGATTCGGCGACCGTTCAGGTCGCGCGGGCCGTGGCGGACTCCTTGGGCGAAGAGCTGATGGGCCTGCTCGCGCCTGCGATCGAGCGGGGCGGCCCCGCCCTGGCCATCCAGGTCTGCGCCGACTCGGCACAGGTGCGGACCCTGCGACACTGGAAGAACGGCATCTACATTCGTCGCGTGAGCGATCGGGTCCGCAACGTGGACGACACCCCGGACGCGCTCGAGCGCCGCTGGCTGGAGCAACTGGCGGAGGCGCACCAGGCGGGCACGCTGCCGGAGGAGTTCGTGGAGGTCATCCGCGCGCCGGATGGCACGTACGAGCTGCAATACCTGCGCCCGATTCTGGTGGACCGACGGTGCTTGGCCTGCCACGGCGATCCCGCGACCTTCATCCCCGAGGTACGCGCCGTGCTGGCCCAGCGCTATCCGGAAGACCGTGCCACCGGGTACGCCGTTGGCGATCTTCGCGGCGCGGTGTCGGTGCGGGTGCCGCTCCCGCCCCGGCCCTAGCTCTCGCGGTCGCGGCTCGCCGGCCTCGGACCGGCACGCGCCGGGCCGCTCTATGAGCGACGGTCCCTATTTCAAGGACTACTTCTCCGACCGCGCGGCGGAATACGCGCGCTTCCGCCCGCGCTATCCCGCCGCGTTGTTCCGGGCCCTGGCGGAGCTGGCGCCCAGCCCTCGCCTCGCGTGGGACTGCGGCACCGGGAACGGCCAGGCCGCCGTGGGACTGGCGGCCCACTTTCAGCGCGTCGTGGCCACCGACGCCAGTGCTCAGCAGCTCGCGCATGCCGAGCGCCATCCGCGGGTCAGGTACGGGCGGAGCCTGGAAACGCGGAGCAGCCTGGCGACTGCGGCGGTGGACCTGGTGACCGTGGCCCAGGCGCTTCACTGGTTCGACGTGGAGGCCTTCTTCGCCGAGGCGCGCCGGGTGCTCCGCCCCGGTGGTGTGGTCGCGGTGTGGTGTTACGATCTGGCCCGGGTGGACCCCGGGATCGATGCCTTGATTGACCGGTTTGCTCACGAGACCGTGGGCCCGTACTGGGCGCCGGAGCGGCGGAACGTTCGGGCCGGGTATCGAGACCTGCCGTTTCCGTTCGAGGAGCTTCCTTTTCCGCAGTGCACCATGGAGCAGGAGTTCACGCCCGACCAGCTCGCCGGCTACCTCGACACCTGGTCGGCGATCCGGCGCTACCGGCAGGCCGTGGGGAGAGACCCGCTGCCTCCGTTGATCGCAGCGATCGCGCCGCTGTGGGGCGACCCCACGGTGCCGCGCGTGCTACGCTGGCCGCTCAAAGGGCGGGTGGGGGTGCGCTGAGAGTGGGCGTGGGTCCCCGACGCGCGCTAGCAGTTCCGCGCGCGCCGCAGACGAAAGGAGTTTCCAAGGCGCGCGCTCCACTGACGCGCGCTCTGGGGACCCACGCCCGCTCTCAGCGCACGCCGCCAGGCTTTCGGGCTCGCACGAACGCCGCCATGAACCGCCCGTCCACGGCCGGTCCGATCGCGTCCGCGTCCATCCCCGCCTCCGCTAAGAGCGCCAGCGCGTCCTCCAGCTGGTAAATCCTGGTCGGCTCGATCGAGGTATCCTCGAAGCCCACCTCCCGCAGCAGCCGCACGAATTCCTGTTCTTCCAGCGCGCCCGCCACGCACCCCACCCAGAGCTCCATGCTGCGGCGAACCTCCGGGGGCACCGGCCCGCGTACCACCACGTCCGAGACGGCGAAACGGCCGCCGGGCCGCAACACGCGGAACGCTTCCCGCAGGACCCGTGGCTTCTCCGCCGACAGGTTGATCACGCAGTTCGAGATGATCACGTCCATCGAGTCGTCGGGGAGCGGGATGTGCTCGATTTCCCCTTTCAGGAATTCGACGTTGGCCACCCCGACCGCCCGCGCGTTGGCCCGGGCCAGCTCCAGCATTTCGTCCGTCATGTCCAGGCCGTAGGCTTTTCCGGTTGGCCCGACGCGTTTGGCCGAGAGGAGGACGTCAATGCCGCCGCCGGAGCCCAGGTCCAGCACCACCTCGCCGGGACGGAGCTCCGCCAAGGCCGTGGGGTTGCCGCACCCGAGGGAAGCCAGCACCGCCTCCGCCGGGAGACCGGCCGTCTCGCCCGCCTGGTACAGATCCTGGGTGATGGGATCGCAGCCGCACGAGCCGCATCCGCACTCAGCCTTCTGCGCACCCTCTCGCGCCTGGCGGGCGGCTTGGCCGTACTTCTCGCGCACCGCTTCCCGCAACTTCACTGGCTGGTCCATACCGGTCGCTCCCATGGGGACAATGTATCAAGACTGGTTGATATCTCGGGCCCAACAACACCCGGGCTACACCAGCACAGGTAGCTGGTGCTGCGGTCGCGCCGCCACGCGCCCGAGCAGCTGGCCCACCTCGGCCACGGCCTCCGGGTCGATGGCGTAGTACATCCAGCGCCCGTCGCGCCGGTCGCGCACCAGCCCGGCGTCTCTCAGGGTCTTCAGGTGG
>JACPAP010000116.1 GCA_016180765.1 Gemmatimonadota bacterium | reverse complement strand
GCCGTACAGCTTCCAGAAGGCGTGATAGTCGCGGTAGTAGTCGAAGTACTCATCGTTGGTTTCGAACACGCGCCAGTAGTATGGGTACTCGTCGGGCTGAAATGAGTCTTTGCCGAACAAGAGCCGGTCCTGATACTTGATGAAAAACTCGCGCGCGGTGCATGGTTGGCGGCCCAGGTCGTACAGGATGGCGCCGACTTCGGCGTGGAGGTTCGGCATGCTGTCGAACATTCTGCCCAGCCGCGCGAGGTCGTTGGCGTGCCAACCGAGATGCGCCAGCACCCAGATGGTGCGCGGATGCCTGGCCAGGAGGCGATCCCGCTCGCCCATCAACTCCTCGAACGCAGGGTACCTCGAACGGTCGTTATAGCGGCGACCGGAGAACAGGGCCAGCTCGAGCCAGCGTTCGTTCTGGTAGTCGATGGGCTCGAAGAACTCCGCCGGATCAGCAGTGTGGATGAACACCGGAATCTTCAACCGGGCCGCGGTTTCCCAAACCGGGTCCAGCTCCGGATCGTCCAGGTTCAGCCGGGTGCCGTCCGCTTTGCGGGCCGAGAGCCCAAAGCCCTTGCCGATCTCGCCCACGCCCACCGCACCCGCCTTGATATCGACTTCGAGCTGGGCGGCGATTCTCGCGCCGGACCCCGGGCCCACATCCCGGAGGTTTAACGTGGTGAACATCACGAACCGATCTTTGTAGCGGCTTGCCTTAACGGCCGCGATCTGACTGGTCAGCCGATCGCCCGAGCTGCCGCTGGCGTTCACCATGGCCCGCAGGTTCAGCGAGTCCATCGCTGCCCCTACCCGATTGATCGCGTCCTCCGAGAGGAGCGCCGCTGGATGGCCGTGGAAGTCCACCACCGGGAACTTGGCGCGCGGGACCGGATGCGCGGGCACGATCAGGGTCGAGCGCGGCTGGTACTCGAGGATACTGGGCGGGGGAAACTCCGGTTCGCGGCCTTCGCCTGGTCGGGCCCGGACCTGGCCGGGAGCGCGTTGCTGGGCGGCGGCCGACGCGGTTGAGGCGAGCGCGCTCACGACGAGGACCACGAAGTATCGATGCATGGAGGGCTCCCAGTTCAACTGGTCTGCACCGCCAATCCTAACGGCTCGTGGAGGGGTCTAGCAAACGGTCCGCCGCGTCCCGCGAGCCCACGCTGATGTTCCGGTTGTTTGCCCTGGTGGCCGTCGTGGGCTGCCTCAGCATCTCGGCGTACTACCGCCGCCGCCTGCGCCAGAATCAGCGTGATGCCGCGGGACGTAGCCCGCGCGGCTGGTGGCGAGCCGGCGGCCTATTGCTTGCGCCAGGTGGGCCTGAGATCCTGTGTCACGGTCCACACCAGCGAGTTCACCAAGCGCCCGTAGGCGTCGTTGGGGTCCTTGGCCGAGAATTCGGGCACGCCGCCCACCAGCGCCACCGAGCCCACCTTCTCGCTAGCCGAGGCGCTCGAGCGCCAGAGCGTACCGCCAGACCGGGTCGAGACCAGCCGCACCATGAGGTCTACCGTCACCGTGGCCTGCACGAACGGCACCGCCAGGCCGATGATCCCGCCGCTCGGCTTGACGTTGGAGACCTTGATTGGCGTTCTCCACCGTGAACGTGACCAGGCCCACGCTGCCATACGGCTGGAGGTCGAGCCGCGGCGGAACCAACACGCGCTTGCCCGCGCACCCGGCGGACACCGCGGCGAGCAGCAACGGGAGGGATGTGCGACGACCGACCCTTGGCCTCATTATGTGTGCCATCCTCCTCAGGGTGATGGCCGACGCACCTGGGCCGTGTCCACCCGCGTCGGCGTCGCGTCGCCGGCGATGATCGGGGCGGCGCCCCCGGCGATCGCGCGAATGGTGTTGGTCAGGTGGTCCAGGTCGAGCGTGCTCACTTCGTCGGAGACCTGATGGTAGTCGCGGTCCACATCGATGGGCGTGGTGCTGATCGAGTGCGCCGGCACGCCCAGCCGCGCCAGCGTGGCATTGTCCGAACGGAAAAACAGATTCTCCTGGGGGTAGGGGTCGGGGTCGAAGGCGAACTCCGTTCCGGCCACCGCGTCTTGCAGGATCTTCCCGAAGCTGGAGCGCTCGAACCCCGTGATCCACGCGTGGTTGGGACCCTGCGCCGACGGCTTGCCGATCATCTCGATGTTGAACATCGCCACGATGTGGTCCGGGTTGAGCCGCTGCGAGAAATACCTGGAGCCCAAGCCGCCCGCCTCCTCCGCGGTGAACGCCGCGAACACCAGGGTCCGCTCGGGCCGGCCCTTGGCCTTGAAGTAGCGCGCCAGCTCGATCACGGCGGTGGTGCCGGAGGCGTCGTCATTGGCTCCGTTGAATATGGAATCGCCGTTCACTGGCTCACCGACGCCCACATGGTCGTAATGCGCCGAGAACAGCACGATCTCGTTTTCCCGTCGGCCGGGGATCATGCCCACCACGTTGGCTGCGCTCATTGGGTTCCCGGACGACGGGCCACTCACGGTGAACCGCTGGAGATAATCGTCTAAGCCGTGGAGCCTCTCGAGGCCGATATCCGTGAATTCCGCGCTGATGAACGCCGCCGCCTGACCCGCTGCGGGCGTGAACGCCCGGCGGCCCAGCATGCTGTCCGCGGCCAGCGTGCTGATCACGCGCTCGACCTGGGCCCGCTCGATGGTGGGCTCGTGGGCGCACGCGGCGAGCGTCGCCGCGGCGAGAACCACAGACGACGCTCGCACGCGATGTTCCAGGTTGGCCGTGGCTTCTAGATGCCGCCTCACGTTGACGAAGTCAAGCAGCGGGCGCTACCCTGTGGGATGGATTCTCCTGAGCCGCCCGCGACGGAGCGACGTGCCCGCCCGCGCACCAGCCGTGACAACCTGGCCACCAGCGTGGTGCAGATGATTCTCCGCGATCCCGTAGCCGCCGGTGACATGCTGGAGCAGGACATCGTGTCGGGCGGTGATCCCCAGGTGGTGCTGGGTCTGCTCGATGCCGCCGAGGCCATCTTCCAGCTTCGCGGCGTGGACGCGGGCGCCAAACTGACGGCCCTGCGACAGCGACTCAATCGGTACGCCGGCTGACGGTGCCGGCGATCGACTGCCAGGTTCCCCAAGGAGTCACCATGAGCCCCTCCGCGCGCGTGCTTCGTCTCGTACCCCTGTTGCTCATCATCTTGCCGCCGGGCCGGCTCGCGGCCCAGGGCCCGCGTTTCACGCTGGACGATGTGCTCGACGTCCGGAGCGTGACCGTGGGCGACCTGAGCGACGACGGTCGCTGGGTCGTGATCACCACCGCGTCGTTGCGCCACCGGCTGGGCGGTGACCAAGGCCGGTTCGGAGATCCCACCTACATCGCGCCCGCCGTCGCCCAAATCACCGTGGTGGATACCAGGACCGGCGAAACACGCAAGCTGTTCGCGGACAAGCGGCAGGCGCGCGGCTTCGCCTGGTCTCCGGACGGGGCGCAGCTCGCGTTCCTGCTGCGCGAGGGCGACGCCTTCCGGCTGGTCGTGTGGGAGCGCGAGCGTGGGAGACTCAGGCCCGTGTCGCTTCCCTCAGGCCGGATCGTCGCCGACAACACGCCGCTCCAATGGTCCGCAGACGGATCGAAACTGCTGTTCTCGCTGCGGCCGGCCGAGTGGCAACGCACCGCCAGGGAACGATTCCTCAAAGAGGTCGCCGCACCCATCGTGGTCCAGTCGAGCGACGATCCCTTCTTGTCCTGGGAGGAGATCCGGAGCCTGTCGGCTCGGCAAATTCCAGCGGTCTACCAGGTGCCGAGCTGGCGCGTACAGGAGATCCTGCCGGAGACCGCGCTCGGGGGCTTCGCGCTGACCGCGGATGGTAACTCGCTCCGCTACGAGGAAGACATCACGTCGAAGACCGACTATACCCAGATCTTCGGCCGTGAGCGGAAGCTGCTGACCCGTCCAGTGGCCGGCGGTGAGACGAAGACCCTCCTGCCCACGCTCAAGGAAACCCGGCTGGTTTGGTCGGGCGACGGGCGCCGGTTCGCCTATGCCAGGGAAGGGAAGGTGTTCCTCGGCGGGCTCGACGGCGGCGAGCCGAAGCAGCTCGCCGGAGAGGCCGCGCCCAAGCCAGGCGAGGAGCCAGCCGACAGCGCGGCGCGAGCGGCCGCTCGGGAGCGACGCGAGAAGGAGCGATTCACCCCCGTGCGGCTGAGCCAAACGGGCGACCGGCTGGTGGCCACCAACCAGGAGGGCTTCTGGCTGTTCGACACGGGGACCCGTGAGCGGAGCCTGCTCCTGGCCGCCCCTCAGGACACCAGCGACCGTACCTCGCCCCGCTACGAGGTGGTGGCGTGGAGCAAGGACGGGAACGCCATCTATCTCGGCTACGCGTCGCGCACCGCGTGGGAGCGGGGCGTGGTGCGCTACGACCTCGAGACCCGCGAGCGGTTGGACCTCGTCAAGGACGGCAGGCAGTACGCCGGCTTCCGGCTGTCGGCGGACGGCACCACCATGGTGTTTTCCATCGCCGAAGGCAACCACCCCGCCGACGTCTATGTGGCGGACGGCGATCTCAAGAGCCCGCGGCGGCTCACGGACGCCAACCCCGGCCTTGGACCCAAGCTCGGTCGCACGGAGCTGATCAAGTATCTGGACGCCGACGGGAACGAGCTGTACGGGGTGCTGTACTACCCGCTGGGCTACCAGGCCGGCGCCAAGGTCCCCACGGTGTTCATCGTCTACGAGGATTTCTTCGACGACCGATTCAACGCCGCCGTCAGCTTCCTCACGTCCAACGGCTACGCGGTGATGCAGCCCTCGGTGGACCTGGAACGCGGCTTTCCCGGCGAAGCCTGGCTCAAGGGCGTGACCGCGGCGGCCACCAAGCTGGTGGAGCTGGGGATCGCCGACCCCAAGCGCCTTGGCGTCCACGGCACCAGCTACGGCGGGTACGCCACCAACCTGCTCATTACCCAGACCGACCGCTTCGCGGCCGCGATCAACATCTCCGGCAAGACGGACATGATCAGCTTCTATACCGACTCGCCGCGATTGGGGACGCGCAACATTCACGCGCCCGAGCGGAGCCAGGACCGGCTGGGCGCCACGCTGTGGGAACAGCCCCAGAAGTACATCGCCCACACCGCGGTGGTGTTCGCCGACCGCATCAAGACGCCGTTGCTGCTGCTCACGGGCCGCCAGGATCCCAACGTCCCCGAACGCACCACCAGCGAGATGTTCTACGCGCTCCGCCGGCTGGGCCGCCGGGTCGAATGGGTGAGCTACACCAACGGCGGGCACGGCATGCCCACCACCAACGAGGCGGAAGTGCGGGACTTCCACCAGCGCATCCTGGCGTGGTACGACAAGTATCTCAAGGCTCGGGAGAAGGCCGCCGACCGAATCACGCAAACTGGCCGGTGAGCGGCGTTTAGCCCATATGAAGGTGGTTTCATCGCAGAGGACGCAGAGCGCGCAGAGAACGCAGAGGAACAGACTGCGGTTAAAATCACACCTGTGCTAGGGCCTGAGCTAACAGCCGCCCTATCAACCACTTAGCGCGATGGCCATCGGCGGAACGCCGGAACCTTGGAACGTTCCGGGGTGCCGCGGCGTTGTATCCCGCAGGAAGGGAGGAGTACATGGAAAGACATCGTTGTCCGGCCTGCGCTATGGCGGAGCTGATCGACCAGGGCGAGGGGCTGTGCTGCCCCCAGTGCCTTTACCAGCCGGGGCCGCGCCCGAAAGCGCCCGACGTCGTCCGATTCGAGATTCCGCGCCGCAAGCCCTCGAGGCCCGGTAAGGCATCCCGCCGGGCTGCGTAGAGCTGAATACCTCTCTGCGTTCTCCGCGATCTCTGCGGTGAATACTACGCCGGAGACTGCAGCTGAGGTACCAGCTGAGGCTCAGCTTGCCGGCGCGGTCCTGCCACGCGCCAGGGCCACCCGCAGTGACGGAATCGCCAGCAGGACGAAGAGGGCGCCGAGTGCCCAGAGTGGTACCTTGAAGGCCGCGCCCAACCAGGCCAGCAACAGGTAGCGCGGTAGCCGGCCCGCGGCAACGGCCGCGAGGTAGGATCCCAGCGGATAACGGGCCGCGAACGCCAGGGCCTTGAACGGGAAGAACGGCAACGGGGTAAGGCCCGACACCGCGATAACCGCGAACGGTGCCCGGTTGAAGAGGCGCATCATGGCCCGGGCCAGGGACGGCAGGTCGCGGCCCTGGCTGGCACGGGTGATCAACGGGACGAAGACCCGATGGTCGACCCACGATGCCAGCACCGTGCCGGCGGTCGCGACGACCGCCGTGGTCCAGGCACCGAGCTGCGAGCCATAGAACACCACGACCGGCTCGTGTGGCACCAATGCCAGGGCCACGTTAGATACGAAGGCGTAAGCCAGCAGGGCGAGCAGCATAGGCATAAACCTGGGGCGCCCCCATCAAGCCGGGGTCAAGCCGTGATCTTCTATCACCGCACCACCATCGGCGAGGCCCGCGAGATCATGCGGCGCGGGTTCCGCGACCAGAAGTGGGGCTTCGACGTCGAAGGCCTGGCCAGCGATCGCCGGCTCAAGGTGGCGGGCGTCTGGCTCACCGACCACGTCCCCGAAGAGGAAGACGCTCCGCCGGGGGACGCCGTGCTGG
>JACPAP010000115.1 GCA_016180765.1 Gemmatimonadota bacterium | reverse complement strand
TGCCGGCGCCGAGGTTCACCCACCGCCCAATCACCGAGTGTCCCACGAACCCCTCGTGGGCCTTGTTGGCGTAGCCCAGGAACACCGCCGCGGAAACCTCCCCGCGCACCTTGCAGCGCGGGCCAAGCACACTGGCACGAATGACCCCGCCCAGCACCTGAGTGCCCGGACCGACGTACACCGGCCCTTCCAGCCGGCTGCCGCTCATCACATACGCGTGCTGCTCGACCACCACCGGACCTTCGCGCACGTCGAATACGGTGCCCGGTTCCACGCCCCCGCCCAGAATGATCACATCCGCCGGATCCCCGATCACGACACAGCCGTCGGGGACGCCGTCGCCCCGCTCTCGGGTGAAATCCGCGGCGTCGGGCGGCAGGAAGTGCTCCAGCGCGCTCACCAGATCGTAGGCGCCGTGGAGCCGGAGGCCGTCGAGCTCCACTTCCGGCCCACCCTCGGCAGCGCCGTCCCAACGCTCGCCGCCCGGAACCCACCAGCCGACCGTCTCGCCTTGGTGAACCAGCCGCGCGGCGTCGCCCCCAAGGTCCGGCGGTACGCCGCTCGGCGCGAAGTCCGACCGCCCCACGAGGGCCGGCCCGTCCACGGCGCCGCGCTCGCGCCCGCTCGCGGATGAGCCACACCCCGGCGCGAAGCTCCGAGATGGGCCGCGCGTCCGCGAAGGGGAACCACGCCGGCTGCGGTTCGGGCTCCAGCAAGAAGAGATCCGTCATCCCGGTTCTCGCACATGCGCCGGGAGGGACTCGATCAGGGTCTTGAGGAACTGCGCCCGCTCCACGGTGGTCACCAGCGTGATGCCGTGGGCGCGCACCACCACCAGACCCTGGACACCATCCACCACGACCGGCCCCTCCTCGCTCCACAGCACGCAGCCGGTGGCCTCGCGCGTGGCCACCTCGCCCACCACCACGTTACCGTCCCGGTCCCGCGGCCGCACCCGCGCCAGGGCACCCCACGTCCCGACGTCGTCCCAGGGGAACTGGCCGGACACCACCGCCACTCGGCGGCTGCGCTCGAAGTGCGACAGGTCTACCGCGATGGGCGTCACCTCCCGGAAGAAGCCGGCCACATCGCCCCGGCGCAGCGCCGCGACGTGCGGCGCGATCTCCGTCGCCACCGCATCCGTCTCCGCGAAGAACCGCGCCGCGGTCCACGCGAAGAGGCCGCTGTTCCAGAGCGCGCCGGCCTGGATCAGCCCCGCGGCGCGTCCCGCGTCGGGCTTCTCCACGAAGCGCGCCACGCGGCGGGCGCCGCCGTTCATGGGGTCGCCCGGAATGATGTAGCCGTACCCCACCTCCACCCGCGTCGGCACCACCCCCACCGTCACCAGCACATCGTGGCGCTCAGCGACCTCGAGCGCCTGCGCCCCGCTGGCTCGAAAGGCGTCGTCGTCCCCCACAAACCAGTCCGCATGCATGGCCAGCACGCTCGCCGAGGGGTCGCGCCCCGCGGCCACCGCCGTGGCCCAGGCAAGGGCCGGCCCCGTGGACGCCGCGCGCGGCTCGATCAACAGGTTTTCCACCGGAAGCCCCGGGAGCAGCCGACGCGTCCGCGCGGCGAGTCGCTCCCCGGTGACGATCAGGACCTGGCCGGGCGCGATGAGCCCCTCGAGCCGGGCTACGGTTTGCACCAGCAAGGGCGCCCGCCCCACGAGCGGGAGCATTTGCTTGGGAACATCACCAGTCGAGAGGGGCCAGAACCGGGTTCCGGCCCCTCCGGCGAGGACGGCGGCCCAGCGGCTCATGCGAGGGAGGGGCGTCCCAATCCGTCGCGAGTGAACTCCGCATTCACGTCGCTAGAGCAGTGACGCAATGGCAGATCGATGCCGGTGCAGCTCGTACAGCAGGGGACCCACGTTCACATTGGAGCGGACGAAGACCGCCAGCAGTGCTTCCGGCGTCACCGTGCAGATGACCGCCATACCGCCCGCATACTCGACCGCCCCCATGCCGAACTCGCCGCGCGACGCCGCCTGGCCCAGCCGCGCGCAGGCCGCCACCACCGACGGCACCAGCGCGGCCAGGCCGTCCGCGTCTACCCCATCCTTCGTCGTCGCGTCAATGGTAAGTCCATCACGACCCAGCACGATCACGGCGTCCACACCGTCACGCAACGCCAGTGCGCGCACCACGTCGCGAATGCTCGGCATGGGCGCCAAGCTAGACCGGCCCTAAACCGAAGTCAAGGCGAGACACGCGCTTGACCGCGTTTTCGGCGGTGACTAACGTTCGGCCACCTCCATGCGGCCTATCTCCTTCTGGTACTTGGCGTTTGGGCTATCTGCGGCGGCCCTGGTGGGAGCCGCATCAGGATGCGGCGATCCGTTCGGCCAGAGAGCGTCGATCGAGAACACCGTGGACACCGTGACCCTGTATGCGCTGCGCGACACGCCCATCCGGCTGCCCAGCGCGTACGACATGCTCCAGCCGTCCGGCTTCCAGGCGGTGCGGACCGACACCACCTCGCAGTTCGATTTCGCCTTCGACATCGACTCCACCGGCCGGGCGCTGATCTACCCCGCCGGTGCGCTCGGTCTGTCGCGCGAGCCGGGGCTCCAGTCCATGGACAAGACGTTCGAAGAGGTGCGCCGGGCCCCGGACAGCGGCTACCGCGCGGACAGCGCCATCACCGTGACCCAGGGGGGCGTATTCGTGGCGCGCTCCCGGGTCACCAGCCTGTTTTGCGTGTACGTGGCCGTGCCCCGCTACGGCAAGTTCCACGTCCTCGTCCTGGATCCGACCAATCGCAGCATCACGCTCGAGACGCTGGTGGATCTGAACTGCGGGTTCCGGGGGCTCGAGCCAGGTATCCCAGGCTCCTGATCCGTGCGGTTTCAACCGACGCCAGCGTACGGGAGTCGCTCGACGGTACCTAGGCTGGAACGGCATCCGTGATCGACCTGAGGTGGCTGCGCGACTCGCCCGAGGCGGCGCGCACCGCCCTCGGCCGGCGGCGCAATCCGGCGGTCGATGGGCTCATCGAGACCGCGCTCCGGCTGGACGCTACGCGCCGCGAGCTGCTCCAGAAGGCCGAGCGCCTCAGGGCGGAGCGCAACGCCGCGTCCACCGAGATTGGTCGCCTGAAGCAGCGGGGCGAGGACGCCGGTGATCGCCTGAGCCGGCTCAAGGTCCTGAGTGACACCATCAAGCAACTGGACCAGGACCTGCGGCCGCTCGAGGAACAGCTGACGCAGGTACTCCTCCAGATCCCCAACCCCACGCTGGATGACGTTCCCGACGGCGACGCGACCGCCAATCGGGTGGAGCGGTCATGGGGCTCGCCTCCCGCGTTCGCGTTCCAGCCCCAGCCCCATTGGGAGCTGGGCGAGCGCCTGGGGCTCCTGGACCTGCCGCGCGGCGCCAAGATCGCGGGCAGCGGCTTCCCGCTGTTCACCGGGCAGGGCGCCCGCCTGGTGCGCGCCCTGGTTTCGTTCATGCTGGACCTCCACACCCGCGAGCACGGGTACGTCGAGGTGTGCCCTCCACTCCTGGTCAACCGGGAAACCGCCCAGGGAACCGGCCAGTTGCCCGACCTCGAGCGCAACATGTACGTCACCGAGGACGGCCTCTACCTGATTCCTACGGCTGAAGTGCCGGTGACCAACATCCATCGGGACGAGATCCTCCCTGCCGCAGACCTGCCGCGCGCCTACGTGGCGTACACGCCGTGTTTCCGCCGCGAGGCGGGCGCCCACGGCAAGGACACCCGCGGCCTGATCCGGATCCACCAGTTCGACAAGGTCGAGCTGGTGCGGCTGTGCCAGCCAGAACACTCGGCGGCGGAGCACGCCAAGCTGCTGGGGCACGCGGAGGCGGTGCTCCAGCGGCTGGAGTTGCCCTATCGGGTGGTGTTGCTCGCCTCCGGCGACACCGGCTTCGCCAGTGCCAAGACCTACGATCTCGAGGTGTGGGCCGCCGGCGTGGGAACCTGGCTCGAAGCGTCGAGCGCCAGCTGCTTCACCGATTTTCAGGCACGGCGCGCGAACATCCGGTACCGCAGGAGTTCGGACGCGAAGCCAGATTTCGTGCACACCCTGAACGCGTCGGGGGTGGCGTTCCCACGCACCCTGATCGCGTTGCTGGAGAATAACCAGCAGGCGGACGGTACCGTTCGCCTGCCCCAGGCGCTGGTGCCGTATTTCGGGGAGGAGCTGCTTCGGGCGCCGTGAAGCCGAGAATGGTGCGTCGATTCGACGCTCGGGCCTGGCGGGGCGCGGGCGATGAGAGCCCCGGTGAATCCCTCCGGGCGCCCCGGTGGGGGTGGACTCGGCGGCACTCGCCGCCGCCCAACCCCACACCCGAGTGCGGCGAGACCACCCCGCACCCAGCGCCCCGCGGGACTCACCGGGGCTCTCATCGCCTGTGACTCACCGCCCTAGGAGCATCCTGCGACCCCGACGCGTCCCGCCGGAGGTGGTCCTCGCCCTCGTCGTGGTCTTAGGAGGCGTGTCGCTCTGGCAGGCCTGGGATATCGCCGGGCTGCTGCGCGGTGAAGCGCGTGAGACGTCCCGGCTGTTCGGCCGGGTCGTGGGCGGCTTGAGCGATGACCGGCCCGGCGCGGACACGGAAACGCTCCTGGAGCTGGTGCGGGAGATCCGCGAGCGCGGCATTCCCCTGATCACGACGGACAGCGCCGGCCGCCCCACCGCCAGCGCCAACTTGCCGTTCGCGGCCGGGCTGGACGATCCGCGCGTGGCGGCCTACGCGGTCGAGCTGGACCGGGTCAATCCACCCATCGCCGGCCCCGGCAAGGGCCTGATCCACTTCGGGTCCCTTCCGGCCGCGCGGCGGATCAACCTCCTCGCGGTGTTGCAGCTGTGCCTGCTCGTCACCGCGGTGGCGGTGGGGATCTGGGCCTACCGCACGGCCGTGCGGCGGGACCGCGAGCGTCTCTGGGTGGCGATGGCGCGTGAGTCGGCGCACCAGCTGGGCACCCCGCTGATGAGCGCGGACGCTTGGGTGGAACGGCTTGACATCGGCGATCCCAGGACCGCCACCATCGCCACGCAGCTGCGCGCCGACCTGGAACGCCTGCACCGCGTGGCCCAGCGGTTCGAGCGCATCGGGAGGCCGGCGCGCCGGGACCGCGTATCCCTCGGCGTTCTGGCCGAGAAGGTGGCGGCGTACTTCACGCCGCGCCTGCCGCGCCACGACCACCCCGTCACGATCCAGGTCCGCGCCCCCGCCTCCGGCCCGGTGGTGGCAGGTGATCCGGTCCTCCTGGAGTGGGCCCTGGAAGCGTTGGTGCGGAATTCGGTGGACGCGTTGAGCGGCCGCGGCGGTACCATCGACGTGAGCGTGGTGACCGACGGCGGGACCGTGGAACTCATGGTGAGCGACGACGGCCCCGGCGTGTCTTCCGAGATCCGGGCCACGTTGTTCGAGCCCGGCGTCACCACTAAGACCGGCGGCTGGGGCATTGGGCTCGCGTTGGCCAAGCGCATCATCGAGGACGTGCACCACGGCCGCCTGGAGCTGCGTCAGACCAGTGCGGCGGCCGGGGCCACGTTCGTGGCGGAGCTGCCACGGGGCGCCGAGTGACGACGTTGGATCTGAATTCCGCCCAGCGCCAGGCGGTGGAGTACCGGAGGGGCCCGCTCCTGGTGCTGGCCGGCGCGGGATCGGGCAAGACCCGCGTGCTGACGGCCCGCCTCGCCCACCTCGTCGCCCACGGCCAGGTGCGGCCGCATCGCATCCTCGCCGTGACGTTTACCAACCGCGCCGCCGGGGAGATGCGGCGGCGGGTGGGTGAGTTGCTGGGTCGCGAGCCGGCCGGCCTGTGGATCGGGACCTTTCACGCGCTGGCCGCCCGGCTGTTGCGCCGGGAAGCCCACCTCCTGGGCTTCACCTCGCAGTTCACTATTTACGACGAAGACGATCGCCTGGCCCTGGTGAAACGGTTGCTGGAGCGGCTGGGGCACTCGCCCAAGACCTTCCCGCCGCGGCTCATCACCTCGCTGATCTCGGCGGCGAAGAACCGCCTGATCTCCCCGGAGGAGTTGGCGGCGATCGCCGACGACGCCCCGGCGCGCGTGGCCGCCGCGGTCTACGCCAATCTGGGCGACGCCCTCAAGACGGCGAACGCGATGGACTTCGACGACCTGCTGCTCCACCCGCTCGGGTTGTTCGCGGAGCATCCGGACCGGCTGGCGTATTACCAGGATCGCTTCGTCTCCATTCTGGTAGATGAGTTTCAGGACACCAACCGGGCCCAGTACCTGCTGGTCAAGCAGCTCGGGGCCCGGCATCGCGACATCTGTGCCGTGGGGGACGACGATCAGTCCATCTACGCCTGGCGCGGCGCGGACCTGCGCAACATGCTGGATTTCCAGAGCGACTTCCCGGAGGCCGCCCTGATCCGGCTGGAGCAGAACTACCGCTCGACCCAGCGCATCCTGGACGCGGCCAACGGGGTGATCGCGGACAACCGGGCGCGGTTGGGGAAGACCCTGTTCACGGTGCGGCAGGGCGGGGAACCGATCGCGCTGGTCGCCTCGGCCGACGAGCGGGACGAGGCCGAGTGGGTGGCCCGCGAGCTGCGGAGCCGGAGCGCGGAGGAGCATTACGGGTTCAGCGACATGGCGGTCCTCTATCGGACCAACGCCCAGTCTCGGGCCTTCGAGGAAGCGTTCCGGCGCTCCGCCATTCCCCATCGCGTGGTCGGGGCCGTGAGCTTCTACGAGCGCCGCGAGGTGAAGGACCTGGTGGCGTACCTGCGCCTCATCGTGAACCCGGCGGATGACGAGGCCTTTCTCCGCGCCGTGCAGGCGCCGCGCCGCGGCATCGGGCTGGGCAGCCTGGCAACCCTCCACGTCACGGCCGCCCAGTGGCGGCGCCCGCTGCTGGACACCGCCGCCATCGCGGATCGGATCGGCGACCTGCGCCCCCTGGCCAAGCAGGCGTTCCAGCAGTTCGCGAAGCTGATCCAGGACTTCCGCGCCGCGCTGCCCGGCCTCGCTCCCGCGGCACTCCTCGAGCGGCTCATCGAGACGCTGAATTACGAGGCCTACCTGGCGGAGGAAGGCCCGGAGGGCATGGAACGCATCGAAAACGTCCGGGAGCTGATTGCCGGCGCCGCGGAATGGACCGAGGAAGCCGACCTGGAACCCGAGGACACGGCGACGCCGGTAGCAGATCTGGACCCCGAGGACACCGCCTCGGCGGTCGAGCGCTTCCTCACCACCGCCGCGCTGGCCACCTCGGAGGACAAGGTGGGAGGCGACCCGGAGGGCGTCACCCTGCTCACGGTGCATTCCGCCAAGGGCCTGGAATGGCCCATCGTGGTCCTGGCGGGGCTGGAGGACGGTCTCTTCCCGCTGAGCCGTGCCCTGGAAACGCCGGAGGGGACCGAAGAAGAACGCCGGCTGGCGTACGTGGGGATCACCCGGGCCCGCGACCGGCTCTACGTTACCTGGGCCCGCGCCCGCCGACGGGGCGGCCAACTGATGCCCGGCCGGCCCTCACGGTTCCTGGACGCGCTGCCACCCGAGGTCATCGAAGAGCGGCGCACCAGCGGCGTGTTCGGCGGCGAGCTGTTCCGGCGGAAGCCGGGGACGGCCTGGCGCGCCGGGAGCCTCACTGCCCCTAAGCCGGAGGTGGAATCGCAGGACGCGCCGCGCTACGTCAAGGGAGAGCGCGTGCGTCACCGGAAGTTCGGCGCGGGCATCATCCGCGGCCTCGCGGGCGTCGGCCGAGACCTCAAGGTGGTCGTCGATTTCGACGATCAAGCCGTGGGCACCAAGCAGCTTCTCGTGGCGTACGCCGGACTGGAACGGGATTGGGAGCTTGCATGACGCTGTCTCGCAAGGACGTCGAGCGCATCGCGGAGCTGGCGGCTCTTCACGTGGACGAGGAGCAACTGCCCCAGCTCACGCAACAGATCGCGCGCATCATTGACTACGTCTCCCAGCTGGACGCGGTGGACACCGGATCGGACGCCGCGACCTGGCTGGCCAAGTCGCCTCCGCAGCCGCTGCGGCCGGACCAGGTGCGCCCGGCGGACCTGGTGCGGGACCTCAAGTCCTTTGCCCCGGCGTTCCGGGAGGGCGTGTTCGTGGTTCCGAGGCTGACCGCCATGGAGGACGAGTGACCGCTCTCCTCGAGCGGGCCCGCGAGGCGGCAGACCGCATCGAGGCGGTGGAGCGGCGGGGGCTGCACGCGGTGTTGGCCTTCGACCGCACCGTGCTGCTCGAACAGGCCGCCAACCTGGACGCCGCGCGCCCTGACGGGGCGCTCCGGGGTCTAGTGATCGGCGTCAAGGACAACATCGCGACGCTGGAATACCCCACCACCTGCGGTTCCCGCATCCTGGAGGGTTACCGCTCGCCGTACCAGGCGACGGCGATCAAGCGGCTGAAGCAGGCCGGGGCGTTGATCGCCTGCAAGACCAACCTGGACGAGTTCGCGATGGGCTCCTCTACGGAGCACTCGGCGTTCGGTCGCACCCGGCATCCGGAGCAGCCCGATCTGGTTCCGGGCGGCTCGTCTGGAGGTTCGGCGGCGCTGGTCGCCGCGGGGGCGGTGGACGCGGCGTTGGGGTCGGAAACCGGCGGCTCGGTGCGCCAGCCCGCGGCCTTCTGCGGCATCGTGGGGATCAAGCCCACCTACGGCCGCGTGTCCCGCTACGGCTTGGTGGCCTTTGGCAGCTCGCTGGACCAGATCGGCGTGTGCGGTCGCGACGTCCAGACCGCGGGGCGGGTGTTGTGCGCGATCTCGGGCAAAGACCCGAACGACGCTACCAGCGCGGATCGCCCACCCCTCGAGTTTCCGGAGTTTCCTAAAGACCTCACAGGCTTCACGATCGGCGTGCCGCAGGAGTACTTCCCGGACGATCTCGACGCCGGCATGCGCGCGGGCTGCGAGCGGGCCATCGCGCGCATGCGGGAGGCCGGGGCCACCATCAAGCAGGTTGCCCTGCCACACACCGGGCTCGCGATTCCCACCTACTACATCCTGGCCCCGGCGGAGGCGAGTTCCAACCTGGCGCGCTATGACGGCGTGCGGTATGGGCCGCGCCACACGCCTCCCGACGGCGACGTGCAGGGGATGTACCGCGCCACCCGGGGCGTAGGCTTCGGCCCGGAGGTGAGGCGCCGGATCATCGTAGGCACCTACGTGCTCTCGGCGGGCTACTACGACGCCTACTATCGGAAGGCGCTCCGGGCGCGCTGGCTCATCGCTCAGGATTTCGAGGCGGTCTTCGCCGGCGGGGTGGACCTGCTCTTCACGCCCACCACGCCCACCACCGCGTTTCGCGCCGGTGAGAAACTGGAGGATCCCGTCGCGATGTACCTCGCGGACGTGTTCTCCTGTCCCGCCAACCTGGCCTGGGTCACGGCCATGTCCGTGCCGGTGGGCCGCGCGGAGGGATTGCCGATTGGAGGGCAGTTCATTGGACCCCAGCTCGGCGAGGCGCGTATGCTTCAGGCCGCCTCCGTGCTGGAACGCCTGGTGGACCGGTCAGCGGAGGTGCGATGACCTGGGAGACGGTCATCGGCCTCGAGGTCCACGTCCAGCTTAAGACCCGGGCCAAGATGTTCTGCGCCTGCTCCACCAACTTCGGCGATCCGCCCAACACCAACGTCTGCCCCGTGTGCCTGGGGCTGCCGGGCGCGCTGCCGGTGCCCAACGAGGGCGCGGTCCGCCTCGCGGTGCGCGCGGCGATGGCGTTGGGCTGCGAGGTGCACCGGCTCAGCGTGTTCGCGCGGAAGAACTACTTCTATCCCGACCTCCCAAAGGGGTACCAGATCTCCCAATTCGAGCAGCCGCTGGCTGTGGGCGGGCGGCTGGACATCGGCACGCCCGAAGGCCCTCAGCCCATCGGCATCACCCGACTTCACCTCGAGGAGGACGCCGGCAAGTCGCTCCATGACCGGTTTCCAGGGCTCACCGCAGTGGACTTCAACCGCTGCGGCACACCGCTGATCGAGATCGTGAGCCAGCCGGACCTGCGGACGCCGGAAGAAGCCCGACGCTATCTCACGGCGCTGAAACGGATCCTGGAATACCTCGAGGTCTCCGACTGCAATATGGAGGAAGGAAGTCTCCGGGTGGACGCCAATCTCTCGGTCCGGCGGCCCGGCGCGCCCCTCGGCACCAAGCAGGAAGTCAAGAACATGAACTCGTTCGCCGCGGTGGAGCGGGCCCTTCAGCAGCTGCGGGACCAGCAGGTCGCGACGCTGGAAGCAGGTAGCAGGATCGAACTCACCACGTTCACCGCCCGCACGGGCGAGCTCACGCCGATGCGTGCGAAGGAAGAGAGTCACGACTACCGCTACTTCCCGGAGCCAGACCTCCCGCCACTGGATCTGGTTTCCTACGGCATTGACCTGGGGGAAGAGCAGAAACACCTGCCAGAGCTACCCGCGGCCAGGCAACTGCGCTTCCAGCAGCAGTACCAGCTCTCCGGCTACGACGCCGGGGTGTTGACCGCGACCCGGGGCGTGGCGGACTACTACGAGGACGTGGTGGCGGCCGGAGCGCCGCCAAAGGAAGCCGCCAACTGGGTGATGGGCCCCGTGCTGGCGGACCTCAACGAGCACAAGGCCGGCCTCCGGGTGGAGCCGGCGCGGCTCGCGGCGCTGATCAACCTCGAGACCGACGCCCAGGTCAGCCACCAGGCTGCCAAGCGAGTGTTCACAGACATGTCCCGCAGCCCCAACAGTCCCGAGCGGATCGCTCAGGAGCTTGGTCTCATTCAGGTCACGGACGATGAGCAGGTGAAGCAATGGGTGATCGCGGTAAGCAACGCGAACCCGGAGGAATGGCGGAGACTCAAGAGCGGTGAAAGCAAACTCGTCGCGTTTGTGACCGGTAGGGTGATGAAAGAATCGAGGGGCCGTGCAGATCCAAAAAAGGTTCAGGAGGTAATCTGGCGCATGGTGAGCGGGCCATCTGCTAGCGACCGGAGGGACCTACCCGCGCTCTCATCTCCGCACTCGCTAGCTCGATCCAGCCCACCCGTTCCGCCCTTGCCACGGCCGCTGCGCCGGCGAGGTCTCCCAGAAAGGCAGGGCATACTCCGGCAGCTTGAAATGGTCGTCCGCCACGATCGTGAGACTCTGCACGTCCGGCGCGATCCGAGCGCGCAGCACGTCGATCCGCATCCGCTTGGCCAGGCGCAACGAGGACTGGCCTGACGGGTCCAGCCGCCGGGCCGCCGCGTTCTGGCCGCTCAACAGCTCCATGATCAACTGGAACGCCACCGCCATGTGCCGCTCCACCTGTTCGTCCGGCAAGTCCCACCGGCTGGTCTGCGCCAGGGCCCGGAAGGTTCGCTGCCAGCTCTGGGTCTCGGTGAGGCCCACCATCCCGCGGAACAGGCGGCGATTGGTGCGCACCGAGAAGATCGTGGGGGAGAGGATCCGGTCCAGATGCGCGTCCGCCGGGCGATGATCCAGCCGGACCACCTCCATGGCTCCCCGCGCGTAGTGCTCGCCCAAGTGGGTCTCGAACCGGGTCTCCCAGTACGAGTGGCCCAGAGCGATGGTGCGGGACGTGATCACCAGCTGGCGCGGGACGAAGAAGTTGTGGGCCACCGTGTCGGCCGCGAGATGGGACAGATACCCCAGCCCGAACGCGCGCAGCGGCTCGGAGTCGGCCAGGTCGTAGATCTCCTGCCCCACGTGCCATGCGTGGCAGTGGCGGCCCACCGGTGCGTACTTCTTGGCGATGGATGTATCCGCCGCGATGTTGCCATAGAGAAAATCGTACGGGAAGGCCCGCAACAGGTCCGCCACCGCCGCGGGCAGTTGCGCCAGGTTGGCGAGCACCGACTCCCCCAGGAAGATGTGCGTGCCCGGGGTCCACGCGTGGGCGATGGCGGGCCAGCAGGCGACGCCCACCAGGGCCAGCGCCAGCGCCGCGAGCGTCCTCCCCATTCCGCTCAGCGCCGCCCTCGCAGAAACGCCCGCTTGAGGCCCCGCAGCAGCGACGCACCTCGACGGGTGGCGCGCAGCGCGGCCGCCACGTCCAGCGCCGTCTCCTCCACTTCCTCCTGGAGCACGTCCAGCACCGCCTCGAGATCGCGCACCCGCTCGTCCAGCGCGCCCGCCGCGCCGCTCACCCGCGTGCGCAGGTCGCGCGAGGTCGCCACGATCTGCGCCACTTCCTCCCGTACGCTGCCCACCATCCGGGTGGCGTCGTCGGCTACGGACCGCGCCGCGGTCAGCAGCGGCGGGCCATCGCGTTCCAACACCTGCGCGAACGCCTCCAACCGATCCAGGACTCGCGCCAGGTCCCGTCGCCACAGCGCCAGCGCGATGGCGAGCACCACTGACATCAGCGCCAGCAAGGCCACGGACACGGCGGTCAGCGCTTCCCAACCCATCGGGCTCATCACTCCGCCAAAGGGTTCCGGAACTTAACCGCGCCGCTTGACGCCCGGAACACGTCAACCGTATGGTTCGCCCACGATGTCGGCCCGCTTTCGCGTGATCGGCGGCGTCCCGCTCGACGGCACGGTGCGCCCTGCCGGCAACAAGAACGCCGCCTTGCCCATCATCGCCGCGGCGCTCATGGGCGACGGCCCCAGCGAGATCCACAACGTCCCCCGCATCCGGGACGTCGAGGTCCTCCTGGATCTCGCCCGTGGGCTCGGCGCGACGGCTTCCTGGAGCGGCGAACACGCGGTGACGCTGGACCCTGCGTCGCTGGCCCCGGGGCGGCCCGACCCCGACCTGTGCACCATGCTGCGCGCCTCGATCCTGCTCGCTGGACCCCTGCTCGCGCGCTTCGGGCGCGTCACCTTGCCGCCTCCCGGCGGGGACGTGATCGGCCGGCGCCGGGTGGACACCCATTTCCTGGCCTTCGAGCGCCTCGGCGCGCAGGTGACCATCGGCGCCGATTACCAGTTGGAGGCCGCCCACCTGCGCGGGGCCGACATCTTCCTCGACGAGCCCAGTGTGACGGCCACCGAAAACGCCCTGATGGCTGCGGCCGGGGCGCGAGGTACTACGGTCCTCCGAAACGCGGCCTCCGAGCCTCACGTCCAGGACCTGGCGCGGGCTCTCGCGGCCATGGGGGCGGGGATCGAGGGGATCGGCACCAACGTACTGACCGTGCATGGCGCCGAGCGCCTTCGGGGCGCCCGCCTCGAGGTCGGGCCGGATCACATCGAGGTGGGGAGCTTCATCGGCCTGGCGGCGGTCACCCAGGGGCACGTCGAAGTCGAGGGCATTCGGCCGGAGGACCTGCGCAGCATCCTCCTGCAGTTCGCTCGCCTGGGCGTGCGCCCTCGCGTCAACGCTACGCGGCTGGTGGTGGACTCCGCCCAGGAGCGACGCATCACGCCGGACCTGGGCGGGCACATCCCCAAGATCGAAGACGGCCCCTGGCCGGCGTTCCCCGCGGATCTCATGTCCATCGCCACGGTGGTGGCCACCCAATGCGACGGCCTGGTGCTGATCTTCGAGAAGATGTTCGAGTCGCGGCTCTTCTTCGTGGACCGCCTGATCAGCATGGGGGCGCGCATCGTGCTGTGCGACCCGCACCGGGCAGTGATCTCGGGCCCGGCCCCGCTCAAGGGCGGGCCCGTCGTGAGCCCGGACATCCGGGCCGGCATGGGGATGCTCCTCGCCGCCCTGGCGGCCGAGGGCGAAAGTACCATTCACAACATCGATCAGATCGACCGGGGCTACGAGCGGATCGACCAGCGCCTCCGCGCCCTCGGCGCGCGGATCGAGCGTCTCGACGGGTGACCCCGCCGCAGGAGCTACGGGAGGCCCCGGCCGTCCGCGGCGAGTTCCGGTGTCATGAACTGGCCGCCTGGGCGGCCGACCTCGGTGTGGTGGCCGGCATCACCAGCCGCGGAGCCGATTTCGGCCTCTCCAGCACCGAGCCCACCAACGCGGTCCTGGACCGCTGGCGACGTTTCCGGATGGCCATGCGGCCGGGATTCGGCACCGCCATCGTGGGACACCAATGCCACGGAACGACCCTCGCGACTCACCAGACCCCCGGGTCCGGGTGGCGGGTGGAGGACGACATCGACGGCCACCTCACCAGCCAGCCGGGCCTCTTGCTCGGCGTCACGGTGGCGGACTGCGTTCCGGTGTATCTGGCCCAGGAGACCGGCCCGTGGATCGGCCTCCTACACGCTGGCTGGCGCGGGATCGCCGCCGGCATCGTGGAGCGCGGGATCTCGAGACTGTGTGAACTGGGTGCCTGTGTTCCGTCGGACGTCGTAATCCATTGTGGCGTAAGCATTTGTGGCAGTTGCTATGAAGTTGGATCTGAGGTTTACGAGGCCGTCAACGGCGAGTCCGCCCTCGGCCAGCGCCAGCTCGATCTCAGGGCTCTGGTGGCCGGGCGGGCGCGCCAATCCGGCGTACGTCGGGCGACGGTGACGACCTGGTGCACCGCGCACGATCATGGCACGTTTTACTCCCACCGCCGCTCGGGTGGCACGGACGGGAGGATGGTGGCCTACCTGGGGCGGCCGTCGCCTTGACCCTCGCGGGACCGTGGTCTAGATTGCAGGCGGTGGTGCGGGCGAAGTTGGGCCCGCGCTTTTTTTTCCCGCGCAATGCCAGACGATCTTGCCGGTCTGATCAGTCAGGTCCGCTCGCGAGTCGAGGGGCTTGGGTTCGACCTCGCGGACCTTCGCAAAGGCGGCAGGTCACGGCGTATCCGGCTCGAGGTGCGCATTGACCGGCCGGCATCGGTCCCGGGGCAGGGTGTGACCGTGGACGATTGCGCCCAGGTCAGCCGGGCCCTGGAGCAGTGGCTCGATGCGTCCCTGGTCCTGGGTTCCAACTACATCCTCGAGGTCTCCTCGCCCGGGATCGAGCGGCCGCTGCGCTGGCGGCAGCACTGGGAGCGGTTCGTGGGCCGTGACGTGAACCTGCGGTTGCGAGGCCGGGGCCGGCGCCGGGCCACCATCGTCGGGGTCGTAGCCGACGACGACGCGGTGGTCCTGCGGCTAGCCGGCGATGAGGGCGAGGTGACGGTGCCGTTGAGCGAAGTGCGCGAAGCGACGCTGGCAGTGGACTGGGAGTGAATGGTGAATGTCGAACCGGGCATGCCGAAGTAAGAAGTGACTTCGTACTTCAAAATTGCTGGTTCAATATTCGATATTCGAGGGGGGGCATGGCGACATCTACCGAGGTTTTGGCCGCGCTACGGGAGTTGGCGAACGCCAAGCAGCTGGAGCGGGGCGAGCTGATCGACCTGCTCCGGGACGGGATCCACGCGATCGACCTGCTCCGGGACGGGATCCACGCGGCGTTGGTCAAGCGCTACGGGCCCACGGTCCGGGCCGAGATCGACATCAACGAGCTGGACGCCACCATGCGCGTGGCCGCGCTGCGCACCGTGGTCGAGACGGTGGAAGACCCCGCCTCGCAGGTTTCCCTGGAAGAGGCCCGTTGGGAAGACCCCCAGTTCCAGGTGGGAGACGTGCTGGAAGAGGAGGTGCCCTTCGAGGCGTTCGGCCGCAGCGCGGTGCAGGCCGCCAAGCAGCGCATCATCCAGCGGGTCCGCGAAGGGGAACGGACCCGCATTCGGGAGGAGTTCGCGGACAAGGTCGGCGAGCTGTTGTCCGGCGAAATCCAGCAGATCGAGCGCGGCAAGCTGGTCGTGATGATCAATCGCTTCCGTGAGGCGGAAGCCATCATTCCGTATCGCGAGCAAAACCACCGCGAGCATTTCCACCAGGGCGATACCATCCGCGCGGTCCTCAAGCGGCTGGAGGAGACACCCAAGGGGCCGCGGCTCATTCTGTCGCGGGGTGACCCGCTGTTCGTGAAGGCGCTGTTCAAGCTGGAGGTGCCGGAGATCATGCAGGGCGTGGTGGAGATCCGGGCGGTGGCGCGGGAGGTGGGCAGCCGGACCAAGATCGCCGTGATCAGCCGGGACGACTCGATCGACCCGGTCGGCGCTTGCGTGGGCTTGAAAGGCAGCCGGGTCCAGTCGGTGGTGAACGAGTTGGGGGGTGAGCGGATCGACATCGTGCCGTGGTCACCGGACCCGGAGCGATTCGCCCGCCTGGCCCTGGCGCCGTCCCGGGTGGCGCGGGTCTTCTCCGACCCGGAAACCCGTACCATTCAGGCCATTGTGGATGAAGACCAGCTATCGCTCGCGATCGGTCGGAACGGGCAGAACGTGCGGCTCGCCTCCGAGTTGACCGGCTGGAAGATCGATCTCTTCTCCAGCCGCGAGTGGTTGGAGCGTGGCGGGGAAGGGCCCCTGTTCGCGCCGCTGCCGCCGGCGGACGAGTTGGTCGCCGAGGTGGCCCTGAACGAGCTCAAGGGGATGCCGCCGGAAGCGGTGCCCATGCTCGAGGCGGCGGGGTTCAAGACGCTGCGGGACATTCTCGACCTGGAGCGCGAGGACCTGCTCAAGATCGAGGGCATGAACCCGGAGTTGGCCGAGCAGCTGCTGACCTTCCTGGGCGAGCTCACCGAAGAGGGGGACGAAGGTGAGTCGTCCCCGTCGGGCACGGCCGACCCGACGCCGGAGGCGCCGTCGCCGAGCACCTGAGCGAAGCGGGCCTTCGGCTGCTGGGCCTCGGGGTGCGGGCCGGGACGGTCGTGGTCGGCACCAGCGGAGCGCGGGAGGCGTTGCAGCGGGGGCGGGTGACGCTGGTCGTCCTGGCGGGTGATTACGCCCGCCGGACGGATGAAAAGGTCGGGCGGTTGGCTCGGGCTCGGCGCGTGCCGGTGCTGATGGGGCCGCCCGCCAGCGAGCTGGGCAGGCGAATCGGCCGTACCGCCGTGCAGGCGGTGGCCGTGCAGGACCCGCGCCTGGCGGCCGGGATCAGGGCACTGAAAAACGTTGAATGAAGAACAGGGAACGTCGAAGTAAGAGCTGCGTTCGTCCTTCACCATCCCTGGTTCGACATTCGTAGGGGGTAGAGGGCAGTGGTCACGAAGACGCGCATTCACGATCTGGCCGCCGAGTTCGGCATCGACAGCGAGCAGTTGATGCGCTTGCTGGCCGAGCTGGGCATTCACGTACGCAGCCACCTGTCGGCGTTGGAGGCCGGCCAGGTCGCGTTGGTGCGGGCCCGTTGGGAGCGCGAGCGGCGCAAGCGCGCCGAGACCCCGGCGCCCACGGGCCGCCGGCGCGCCCCGAAGGGCACCAAACGGGCGGCCGCCGCCGCCGCCCCCGCTCCGGCGGACATCAGACCGAAGCGCCGCCGTCGCACCGCGGCAGAAGTGGCGGAACTGGACGCGGCCGAGGAAGCGCGGCAGCGCGAGGCGGCGGCCGCCGCCGTGGACCAGGAGCTTCGCCTGACGCCACCCGCCCTGGAGCCCAAGCCGTCGCTCGAGGAGCGCGCGGCCGCCTTGTTCCGGGAGCCTCCCGCGGCTCCCGAGGCGGAGGCGCCCCTGTCCGAGCCGGAGCCCCCGGCCGCCGAACCCGCTGCCCCCGTTGAGGCCGCCGCGCCAGCCTTGGAGGAAGTCCCGGCCGAACCCAAGCCCGAGCCGGTCATCCCCCGGCGCATCCCCCGTCCGGCCGCGACGGCGTGGCCCAAGCCGGTGGCCTCCGCGGCCCCGGGCATCCCAACACCGCGACCGGTGGCCTCCGCCGCGCCCGGCGAGCTCGCCGAGGAACGGCGGCGCGACAAGAAGAAGCGCAAGAAGGGCAAGCGAACCCAGGTGGACCAGGAAGCGGTGCAGGCCAACATCAGCCGGACCCTGGCCTCGCTCAAAGGCCCGGCCAAGAAAGGCGTGCGCCGGCGGGACGAAGAACCCTCCCTGCGGGACCTGGAAGAGCAGCGGCGGGCCGAAGAGCGCGAGCTCGAGAAGACCACGGTCCGGGTCAACGAGTTCATCACGGTCACGGAGCTGGCCCACGTCCTCAACGTGAGCCCCACCCAGATCGTCACCTTCTGCTTCAAGGAACTCGGCATGATGGTGACGGTGAACCAGCGGCTCGACTTCGATCAGATCGAGTTGATCGCCAGCGCGTTCGGTTTCCGCGCCGTGCGCGAGGAGGAGTACGCCGCGGGCGCGGTCGAGGGCGGCGAAGAAGACCGCGCCGAGGATCTGGTGCCGCGGCCGCCGGTCCTGACCGTGATGGGCCACGTGGACCACGGGAAGACCTCGCTCCTCGACTACCTGCGCAAGACCAACGTGATCGCCGGCGAGGCCGGCGGCATCACCCAGCACATCGGCGCGTACCACGTGACCCTGCCCACCGGCAAGGGCGTGACCTTCCTCGACACCCCCGGCCACCAGGCCTTCACGGCCATGCGGGCCCGGGGCGCGCAGGTCACCGACATCGTGGTGCTGGTCGTGGCCGCGGACGACCAGGTCATGCCACAGACCGTGGAGGCGATCTCGCACGCCAAGAACGCCGGCGTGCCGCTGGTGGTCGCGATCAACAAGATCGACCTCCCCGCGGCCAACCCCCAAAAGGTGAAACAGGACCTGCTCCAACACGGAGTCGTGCTGGAGGAGTTCGGCGGCGACACCATGGCGGCCGCCATCTCGGCCAAGACCGGGGCGGGGATCGACGAGCTGCTCGAGAAGATCCTGCTGCAGGCCGAAGTACTCGACAAACGCGCCAACCCCACGCGACCGGCGCACGGGACCGTGATCGAGAGCATGCTCGATCCCGGCAAGGGCCCGGTGGCGACCGTGCTGGTGCAGGCCGGCACCCTCGAGATGGGGCAAGATTTCATCTGCGGCAGCCTCGCCGGCCGGGTGCGCGCCATGTTCGACGAGCGCGGCACCCGGGTGGAGAAAGCCGGCCCGTCCCTGCCGGTCCAGGTCCTTGGGTTCGAAAGCGTTCCGGAAGCGGGGGACAGCTTCGCCGTGGTGGCGCAGGCGAGCGAGGCCCGCGAAATCGCCCAGAAGCGACAGCGCCTGGAGCGCGAGGCCCATCACCGCCGCAGCGGCCGGGGCGTCTCCCTGGAAGACCTCTCCAAGGAGATCGGCGAGGGCAAGGCGGCCGCGCTCAAGATCATCATCAAGGCGGACCAGGGCGGCCCGGCGGAGGCGCTGGCCGACGCGTTCGCCCAGCTCTCCACCGTCGAGGTCAAGGTGGAGGTGGTGCATCGCGGCGTGGGGGGCATTACCGAGAGCGATGTGCTGCTGGCGAAGGCGTCCCAGGCCGTCATCGTGGGCTTCCACGTGCGGCCGGATGCCAACGCCCGCGCGGCGGCGGAGCGCGAGAAGGTGGACATTCGCACCTACCGCGTCATCTACGACGCCATCGAGGACGTGCGGGCCGCGCTCGAGGGCCTGCTCGCGCCCGAACAGAAGGAAATCGTCCTGGGGGAGGCGGAGGTGCGGCAGATCTTCAAGATCTCCGGCGTCGGCACCGTTGCCGGCTGCTTCGTGAGGACCGGCGTCATCCGGCGCGGCGGCGGCGCGCGCATCCGCGTGCTGCGCGACGCCGTGATCGTCTACGATGGCGACATCGCGAGCCTCAAGCGCTTCAAGGACGACGTGCGCGAGGTGAAAGAGGGCCTCGAGTGCGGCATCGGGATCCAGGACTTCAACGACGTCAAGGTGGGGGACGTGCTGGAAGTGTATCGCGTCGAAGAAGTGGCGCGCTCGCTCCAGCCGGCGGGGGTGGTCAAGGAGGGCTGACGTGATCGTCGGGATCGTGACCTGGGAGCTGCACCTCAGCGGCTGCCACTCGCTGAAGGACAAGCGGCAGATCGTCAGCAGCCTCAAGGACCGACTACACCGCCGGTTCAACGTGTCGGTGGCGGAAACCAACCATCAGGACCTGTGGCAGCGTGCCGAGCTGTGCTGCTGCGTGGTGGCCGGTACCCGCCGGCACGCCGAGGAGGTCCTGGGCGCGGCCGACCGGATGGTCGCCTCGGAGCCCCTGGCGCGAATCATCGATTCCACCACCAGCGTCCGGTGAGACGCGCCCCTCGCCGCCGGCCCGAGCGGCTGGCCGCCCTGCTTCGGGAAACGCTGGCGGAAGCGCTCGCGACCCACGTCAAGGATCCCCGGGTGGGCTTCGTCACCCTCACCGGCGTCACCGTGTCGCTCGACGGAAGTCACGCCGCCATTCGGGTCAGCGTCATGGGGACCGAAGACCAGAAAGCCGGCGCGCTGGCGGGTCTGGAGAGCGCCCGGGGCTTTCTCCGCACCCACCTCGCGGGCGCGCTCAGCCTGCGTACCGTCCCGGAACTGCACTTTCAGCTGGACCGCGGCCTGGAGCACGCGCAGCGCATCAACCAGCTCCTGGCCCAGCTGAAGCGGAGCGACGCGTCGTCCTGAGCCACGGATTCCTGGTGCTCGACAAGCCCGCGGGACCGACGTCGCACGACGTCGTGGCCATCATCCGGCGGGCGTTCGGTACCCGCCGGGTGGGCCACACCGGCACGCTGGATCCTTTCGCCACCGGCCTGCTCCTGGTCCTGGTGGGTCAGGCGACCAGACTGGCCCGCTACCTCGTGGGACTGCCCAAGGAGTATCACGGCGTCCTTCGGCTCGGCAGCACCACCACGACCGACGACGCCACCGGCGAGGTGACCGGTGCCAGTGACGACTGGCGGGCCCTGGACGACGCTCGGCTGCGCGCCGCGATGGCCGCGCTCCTGGGAGAACGGGAGCAGGTCCCGCCGGCCTACTCGGCCAAGCGGGTGCGCGGCGAGCGGGCCCACCGCCTGGCCCGCCGCGGCGCGGCGCTGACCCTGGCTCCCACGCGGGTCGAGGTCCAGCGGTTCGACCTCACCGACCGCAGCGGAGC
>JACPAP010000114.1 GCA_016180765.1 Gemmatimonadota bacterium | reverse complement strand
CCGAAAGCGTGTGGCCCCGCTCGCCCACCACCGTGTCGTACCCGTGCGTGAGCTTGCAGATGAAGTCGTGCGCGTTGGCCGCCCGCGTCGCTTTCACCACCGCCTCCAGCGATGCCTCCGGCAATCCGTAGCGGATGTTCTCCACCACGGTTCCGTGAAACAGATACGGGTCCTGCAGCACCATGCCGATCTGCCGGCGATACTGCCCCAGGTCGAGCGCGCGCAGGTCCACGCCGTCCACCCGAATCTCGCCGCCGCCCACGTCGTAGAACCGGGCGATCAGATTCGCGATGGTGGACTTGCCGCCACCCGACGGTCCCACCAGACCGATCAGCTCGCCCGGCGCCACCTCGAAGCTCACCCCGCGCAGCACCTGGCGGACCCCGTCGTACGCGAACGTCTCGTTCTCGAACGTCACTCGGCCCTGCACCGGCTCGAGCCGCACCGGCGCCGGGGCTTCCCGGATCTCGGGCTCGGTGTCCAGCACCTCGAACACGCGGTGCGCGGAGCTGGTGGCGCGGTTCATGGTCCGCGCCATCTGCCCGATGATTTCGATCGGGTCCGCGAACATCGTGGCGTAGAGAAGAAACGAAATGAACGTCCCCACGCTGAGCACGTTTCCGTCGCCCAGCAGCCGCGGCACCGCGAGCGCCCACACCACCACCGTGGTCCCGTGCACCGCCAGCATCACCACCGGCCAGAAGGTGGTCCACAGCCGGTGAATCCGGTTGAACTCGTCCGTCACGTCGCGGTTTCGCTCGTCGAATCGGCCGATCTCGCGCGACTCCTGGTTGAACGCCTTGACCACCCGGATCCCCCCAATGGTGTCCGAGAGCACGTCCGACACGCGCGACCACTTCCGCCACGCCCGGATGAACAGCCGGTTCAACGCCTCGCCGTAGCGGTAGATCGCCCACACGAAGAGCGGCACCGGCAGCGTCATCACCAACCCCAGACGCCAGTCCAGCGACAACAAGACGCTGGACAAGCCGAGCATCATGATGACCGACAGCGACACGTCCACGACGCCGAACGCCAGGAAGTCCCAGAGACGATCGGTATCCGCCGAGACGCGGGTGATGATGCTCCCGGTCTTCTTCCGCGAGAAGAACGAGAGCGACAAGCGCTGGACGTGCTCGTACAGCTCGGCCCGGAGGTCCCGCGCCACCCATTCGCCCAGGATCGACATCATCCGCAGCCGCACCAGCGCCGCGCCCTGGCGCACCAGGTACGCCGCGGCCATCGCCGCCACGGCGATCCAGGCGACCACCGCCGCGCGCGCCGCGGGGAGCACGCCCTGCTGCGCCGGCCGGATCACGCGGTCGATCAGGTGCCCCGCGAGGTACGGCGGCAAGAGGCTCACCAGCGTGATGAGCGTCGCCGCGCCGAGTCCCAGCCACAGCTCTTTGGCGTACGGACGGAGGTAGCCCAGCAGCCGCAAGATGACCGCCGTCTGCCGGCCCGCCACCAGGGCCTGCGCCTCGCGCACCGGGCGCGCGACGCCCTCGGCATACCCGTGGTCCGGATCGCCGGTGGCCACGGCGCGCCCCTCGAGCGCCTCCTCCAGCACGAACCGGATGTTCTCCACCACCCGCCGTTGCCGGTGCGTGTAGCGCAGCACCGCGAGCGGCGGCTCCCCGGGCTCCCCCACCAGGGTCAGTGTGGTGGCCGTGAGGCCGGGGGCGTCGTGCACCGCGCGGATGCGCGAACGATCGAACGAGTGGATGTCCCAGCCGCCTTCCAGGCGTGGCTTTGCCACCGCCACCTGCCGCGGGCCCAGGAGAAGCCACGCGTCCGCAAGACAGAGCGCGTGATCGAGATCGGCCAGCGCGTAGAGCAGCACGGCGTCGCCCCGCCACAGCCGTTCCACCTCCTGACGAAGCTCCGCCGGCAGCCGCGACGGCTGGCCGGTGTAACGCATGATGATCTGTTGGTCGAGCGTGTTCATGCACGGTCTCCAAAACGAGCCTGCTCCCGGGTTCGCTGACTGCGCCCCGGAGGCCGGCGGATCACGTGCATGATCTAGGCTGCGGGGGCTACGTCAGAGAGGCACCTCGGCAATGCCGGTGCGCGAGGCGCGAGGGCACACGACCGCCCAAAACGCGTCGCGACGCGGCAGTGAGATCTGTCCGTAACGCATGTACCTTCGCGTGATCAAATCCTGGTTGAGTTCGCTGTCGGGGAAAGACCGCTCCGTAAGCCAAGCTAAGGACGCCGGTGCGGGCGGGCAACCCCGCACCCTTGCGCTGTTAGGCTTGCCTGACAAGATTGTTAGGCAAAGCTAAATGCCAACCCCTAGATTCTGGGCTGCACTGGCGGTTGTGACCGCCTGCAGCGACGCCTTCACGAGTTCGCCCGACCCGGGGGACGTGCTGGACGGGCCGATCGACGGCCTGACACCTGACGAGCTCGCCGCCTTCGTGGAGGGCGACAGGCAGTTTGGCCGGCCGTTCGCCCCCGCGGACGGCCTGGGACCTATCTTCAACAACGTGTCGTGCGCGGCGTGCCACAGCGCTGACGGCCGCGGGCGCCCCGAAAACGTCCTGTTCCGCTTCAACGGCTTGGGCGGACCCCAACTTCAAGACAGGGCGATCCCTGGCGCCGTGCCGGAGATTCTGCCGGCCGGCGCCGCGGTTTCGGGACGGCTACCGCCTCCCGTGTTTGGCGTCGGCCTCATCGAGGCGATCCCCGAGGCCACCATCCTCGCGCTGGCCGACTCGCTGGACGCCGACGGCGACGGGATCAGCGGGCGGCCCAACTGGGTCACTCCGCCCCCGTGGGTGCCTTCCGACGAGCCGGGGGCGGAGCCGGGGCCGCGCTTGGGGCGTTTCAGCCGTAAGGGCCAGGTTTCCACCCTGCTGCAGCAGGTCACCGAAGCGTACCACCAGGACATCGGGGTGACCTCGGACTTTCTACCCGTCGAGAACACCAATCCGCAGACCAGCCGCGCGGCGGAGGCTGCCGACCGGGTCCCGGATCCCGAGATTCCGGCCGCCACCATCCGCTCGGTGCTGGCCTACATCCGCACGCTGGCGCCCCCCGCGCCCGGTGCGGACACGCCGGAGCGCCAGCGCGGCCGGGTGGTGTTCCACTCGGTGGGCTGCGCGAGCTGCCACGTGCCGGTGCTGATGACGGGACCGAGCTCGATTCCCGCGCTGGCGAACCGTCCGGTCTACCTGTACTCGGACCTCCTGTTGCACGATATGGGGTCCGGTCTGGCCGACGATCGCCCGGACGGCAGCGCGAGCGGCGTGGAATGGAAGACGCCACCTCTCTGGGGACTCCGGGTGATGCGGGATTTCTTGAACGGCGACGCGTTTCTGCTGCACGACGGACGGGCTCGGAGCATCGAGGAGGCGATCCTGCTCCACGGCGGCGAGGCGCAAGGCGCCCGCGATCGGTTCGCCGCCCTCACCCCCGCCGATCGCACGGCGGTTCTGGACTTCATCGGCTCGCGCTGATGCGGCGTCGCGAATTCGTCGGGATCGCCGCCGGGGCCCTCAGTGCCTCCGCGCTGCCGGGCTGTGCCACCTTCGTGGCCGCGCCCGTGACGCCGGTGAACGGGGAGATCCGGTTGGCGCTGCGCAACTATCCGCAGCTCGAGCGACGGGGCGGCTATCTCAAGATCCGACCGGTGGGAACCGAGACGCGGTTGTATGTGGTCACGGCCGATCGCGGGCGCTATTCCGTGGTGTCACCGATCTGCACCCATCTGGCGTGCACCGTCAATGTCGAGGGCACGCAGATCCGCTGCCCCTGCCACGGCTCGACGTTCGATCTCGAAGGCAATGTGCTGCAGGGGCCGGCCACACAGCCGCTCCGGCGCTACCCCGTGAGCGTCACGGCGGACGGGGAACTGATCATCCGGTACGCGGAGGGCGCGTGACCGCACGGCTCTGGCTCGCGGTGAGTCTGACACTGGTGGCTGCTCCGGTCGCTGCACAGGACACTGCGCAGGGGCGGCCCGGCCGCCCGTTCGTGGAAGGCGGCCAGTACGATCGGCCGTTCCTGGCGCACCTGTTGGGCCGCACCGCCGTGGGTGGATACGCCGAAGCGCACGCGCGGTGGGTGCGCGCGGACGGCGTGACCGAGGAGGCGGGCTTTTCCGCCAAGCGGTGGAACCTGTTCACCGCGACCCAGGTTAGCGACTTCGTGCGGATCGGGGCGGAACTCGAGTTCGAGAACGGCACCGACGAGATCCGGCTCGAGTACGCAGCGATCGATGTGGGCATCCATCCGGTGTTCTCGCTGCGCGCGGGCATGCTGCTCTCACCGCTCGGCAAGTTCAATCTCGCCCACGACAGTCCGCGCAACGAGTTCACCGACCGGCCGCTCATCGCCATCGAGCTCCTCGGCGTGGCATTGTCGGAGCCGGGACTCGGCGCGTTCGGCCTCGTCGGCCTCGGTGGTCCGGCGCGCGTCACCTACGAGCTCTATGCCGTCAACGGCTTCAGCGACGGCCTGCTCACCAGCTCCGGCGAAGGCACCCGCATCCCCCTCGGCCGCGACAACGTGGAGGACAACAACGCCTCGCCGGCGCTGGTGGGACGCGTGGCGTACAGCCCCAAGGTCGGCTACGAGATCGGCGTATCCGGCCATCGTGGGGCGTGGAATCAGTTTTCTCTCGACGGCAAGCAGGTGGACGACCGCCGCAACCTCGCGATCTGGGTGGTGGACGGCGAGGCGGTCGTGGCGGGGGTCAAGCTTCAGGGCGAAGCGGCGCTGGCGCGGATCGATATCCCGCCGGCGTTACGAGGGATCTATGCCGAGCGTCAGGGCGGCCTGTACCTCCAGGCGCTCCGTCCTTTCGGCGCCGGGTGGGTGCGAACCATGCCGCAATCTGAATTCGCCGGCGCGGTCCGGCTCGACCTGGTGGATTTCGACCGAGACATCGCAGGGGACAACGTGCTGCGCGTGGGCCTGGGACTCAACTTCCGGCCCACGCGCGACACGGTCCTCAAGCTCAACTATATTCGGGGCGCCAGCCGCGACCGGTTCAACAACCGGAGCGATCAGGCTGGACTGCTGTTCTCCGTCGCGACCTACTTCTAGGAGGCGGTCAGCGCTCAGCAGTCGTAGTACAAGAAAAACTCGTACGGATGCGGCCGCAACTGCACCGGGTCCACCTCCTTGCTCCGCTTGTACCAGGTCCAGGTCCGGATCAAGTCCTCGCTGAACACGCCGCCTTCCAGCAGGAACGCGTGATCCTGCTCCAGCGCGTCCAGCACTTCGCCCAGCGATCCGGGGGTGTTCTTGACCAGGATCTTTTCCGCGGCGTCCAGCTCGTAGAGATCCTTGTCGATGGGTGCCGGCGGCTCGATCCGATCCCGGATGCCGTCCAGACCCGCCATGAGCAGCGCCGCGAACGTGAGGTACGGGTTGCAGGACGGATCCGGCGCCCGGAACTCGACCCGCTTGGCCTTGGCCGACTTCGAGTACACCGGGATCCGGCAGATCGCGCTCCGGTTGCGCTGCGAATAGATGAGGTTGATCGGCGCCTCGTACCCAGGCACCAGCCGGCGATACGAATTGGTGGTGGGCGCGGCGAAGGCGAGCAGCGCCGGCGCGTGCTGGATCAGGCCGCCGATATAGTGCCGCGCCGCCTCCGAGATCATGCCGTACCCGTCCTTCGAGAAGAACAGGTTCTGATCGCCCTTCCACAAACTCTGGTGCACGTGCATCCCGGAGCCGTTGTCGCCGAACAGCGGCTTGGGCATGAACGTCGCCGTGTAGCCATGCAGGTCGCAAACGTTCTTCACGATGTACTTGTACATCATGGTCTGGTCGGCCATGCGCACCAGCGTGTTGAAGCGCATGTCGATCTCGGTCTGGCCCGCAGTCCCGACCTCGTGGTGATGGACCTCGACATCGATGCCCGCCGCTTCCATGGCCAGAACGATCTTGGACCGCAGGTCCTGCAGCTTGTCGATGGGAGGAACCGGGAAGTAGCCCTCCTTGTGCCGGGGCCGGTGCCCCAGGTTGGGCTGCCCGCCGTTGCTCCCCGAGTTCCAGATGCCCTCTTCCGAATCGATGTGGTAGTAGCCCTCATGCGCGTTCTGGTCGAACCGCACCGCGTTGAAGATGTAGAACTCCGCCTCGGGACCCCAGTAGGACGTGGTCGCGATGCCGCTCTTTACCAGGTACTGCTCCGCCTTGTGCGCCACGTAGCGCGGATCCCGGGAGTATCGCCCGCCGGTCACCGGATCCACCACGTCGCACACCAGCGCCATGGTGGGGACCTTGAGGCACGGATCCACGAACGCCGATGCCGCATCCGGCATCAGGAGCATGTCGCTCTCGTTGATGGCCTGGAACCCGCGAATGCTGGATCCGTCGAAGCCCAATCCCTCGCCGAAGATGTCCTCCCTCAGTTCCTTGATGGGCAACGAGAAGTGCTGCCACTGGCCCGGGAGGTCGCAAAACCGCACGTCCAGGATCTGCACACCCGCATCACGGGCTTTGCGAATGACATCGTCCGGAGACACGGCCGCCTTGGCGGCCGACTTGAGGGCTGACGAGGGCATCGTCGCGGTCATCTTGAGGGTCCTCCCGAGGCTGATGGTTCCAAAGGTGACAGGGCCGGTCCACCGCTGTCTGGTGAATCGGCCCTGCAAATGGCGTGCGCGTTCG
>JACPAP010000113.1 GCA_016180765.1 Gemmatimonadota bacterium | reverse complement strand
CGATCGACCACCAGCTGGCCGGTCCGTAGTTGGTAGGTCTCTCCGGCATCGCTCTGGTTATAAAAGACCTGCGCGAAGAGATCGGGCCGCACCAGACGCACCTGGGCGTACTGGTACCGCCACCCGTGGACCTGCGCGGCGCCGAAGCCGGTGATGTCCACGTTGTTGATGGCTTGATTGAAGCCCACGCTGCCGATCAGCGTCGTGAGCCCGCCGGCACGCAGGTCTACCCGGGCCTCCGCGGAGACTCGCCCGATGGTCGAATCCCGGCGACCCACCCGCAGCGTGTCCGGGCTGGCGCCGGCACTCAGCGCCGCGTTGCGGCTGGCCTGCTCCTCGGGATCCACGAAGCCGAAATCGTCCGCCCGGAAGTACTGGCCGGAGAGCTTCCACCCGACGCGGGAGCCGAAGGTAGCCGCATGGCGCGCGGCGACCTGGAAGAGGTTCCGCTCCCCGCCTGCTACGGTCGCGGTGGTCCCGCGTGAGTCGAACGGGGAGCGGGTGAGGAGATGCATGACGCCGGCCGTGGTATTGGGCCCGTAGAGAGCGGCGCCGGGACCGCGCACCACTTCTATGCGATCAATGTCTTCGTCGGTCAGCGGGATGAAGTTGTAGGCGTTGACCCGGAGCGAGGGGATGGCGGCGTAGCGGTTGTCGGTCAATACCAGGAGCTGGCCCGACCCGGCGTTGTTGAACCCGCGGGTCACCACGTTGTGCTGGGTCAGGCCGGAGGTCACCACGTCCACCCCCGGCAGCTCGGCCAGATAGTCGGCCGGCGTCAGGGACGGTTGCGCGCTGACCTCCTCGCGGCCGATCACGGACACCGAGGCCGGCGCGTCCAGCACCTTCTCTTCCCCCCGCGACGCCGTGACGACCTCGGTCTCCATGGTCACGGCACGGGGCACCAGCTCGATGGTGACGGCGGCGGTCTCGCCGGCCCCCACGGCTACCGGCCCGGCCGCCCCGGCGGCGTAACCGATGCGGGCCGCCACCACGCCATACGTGCCGGGCCCTAGGCGCTCGACCTGGAACGATCCTGCCGCGGTCGTCAGCGCCCGTGCCGCCACCCGCCCGCCCGCGGTCACTTCCACACGGGCGCCGCTGACGGGCGCGCGGGTAGTGGCGTCCACCACCGTTCCCGCGAGCGAGCCTGTTTGTGCGCCGGCCGGGCGGGCTACCAACAACATGAGCGGCAGAAGCAGGAGGAGCGGCAGGAGCGGCAGAAGGGCGGGGGTGCGTCTCTTCGCGCGCTGCAGTTCCGCGCGCGCCGCAGACGAAAAGCGTTTCATGGCGCGCGCTCCACTGACGCGCGCTCCGAGACGCACCACCGCCCTTCTGCCGCTCTGCGGCGCTTGCCACGCCTGCCGCATTATCACGGCGCTAAACCTATCGGCCACATTTAACGCCAGCCAGAGCGGAGCGTACGGCCAATGCTTGCGATTCTTTGGGTACTTGCCTGCAACGATTTGATGTCGGGGTTCTACCCCGTATGACGCTAGGTTCACCCTGAGTCCTTTCATTCCCTTGACAGAATATTCCACAAGAGGAATATTCCCATGGCATGGGACGTCGAGTACACGGACGAGTTTGGGCGCTGGTGGGCCGGCCTCACCGAGGACGAGCAGGAATCAGTGGCAGCCTGCGTCGAGCTGCTCGAGGCGCTCGGACCTCAGCTGCAGTTCCCGTACAGCTCGGGCGTCCAGGGCTCACGCCTTGACCGCATGAGGGAGCTGCGGGTTCAACACGCTGGCCGGCCCTATCGCGTGCTGTACGCCTTCGACCCGCGACGCACCGCCATCCTCCTGATAGGCGGAGACAAGACCGGCGATGATCGGTGGTACGAGAAGTTCGTCCCCATGGCCGATGACCTGTACGAGCGGCATCTGGACGAGCTGAAGCGAGAGGGGCTCATCAATGGCTAAGCGGTTTCAGGAGCTGCGCGCGGGCATGGCACCCGAGCGCCAGAAGCGTGCGCACGAGCGGGCCCAGGAAATGCTGGCGGAGTTGCCCCTCCGGGAGCTCCGCCAGGCGCGGCATCTGACCCAAGAGGCCCTGGCTCGCGTACTCCGCTCCAACCAGGCGCTGGTTTCCAAGCTCGAGCGCCGCGCGGACATGTATGTGAGCTCGCTTCGGAGCTACATCGAGGCCATGGGCGGGGAGCTGGAGATCATCGCGCGGTTTCCGGACGGTGCGGTGCGTATCCGGCAGTTTGAAGAGATCGGGCGGGACGGTTCGCCCGTTTGACGCTGGCCAGAGTGCAGCGTACCATAGCGCGCCCATGAGATTGGAATCCCTCCTCCTTCTCGGAGCGGCCACGGGGACGCTCGCCGCCCAGGAGCGTCCGCCGGCCGACAGCGCCCGCGCCGACTCCCTGCGCCCCGTGCTCCTCTCGCCGGTCGTCGTCTCCGTGACCCGCTCTCCCACGGACCCCGGCCGGGTGCCGTTCGCCGTGGCCGTGGTGCCGAGGGACGAGATCGCCCGCGGGCGGCCGACGCAGGGCTTGAGCGAGGCGCTGGTGACGGTTCCCGGCGTGTTGATCGCCGACCGCAACAACCCCTCGCAGGACGACAATCTCTCCATCCGCGGCTTTGGGGCCCGGTCCGCGTTCGGAGCCCGCGGGGTGAAGATCCTCCTGGATGGCGTTCCCCAAACCCTGCCGGACGGCCAGGGTCAGTTGAGCAACGTGGAACTGGCGAGAGTCAGTCGGATCGAGGTGCTTCGGGGTCCGTCTTCCAGCCTCTACGGCAACGCCTCCGGCGGGGTGATCGCCATGTGGACGGATGCGCTGCGGCCGTCCGATATAGAACTGGCGTCCCGCGCGTTCTGGGGTGCATACGCGACGTGGAAGGCGTACGTCGGCGTCGCGGCACCTCTGGGCCAGGGCACGCTCTCGGCCGATGGGTCCAGCTGGGCGACGGACGGATTCCGGGTCCACAGTGCCGGCGAGACGCGACGAGGGAGCCTGCGCTACAGCGTGGACCTGTCGCCCCGCACGCGGGTGGTGGGCCAGCTCCTGGTGGCACACAGCCCTCGCCTGGACGACCCCGGCGCGCTGACGGAGGCCGAGGCCGACACGGCGCCCACCGCGGCCAACCCGCGGAACGTCACCTCGGACGTGGGGAAAACGGTAAGTCAGGAACAGGCCGGGATCTCGCTCGAGCACCGCACCGGGTCGGGCCGGCTGTGGAACCTCGCGCTGTTCGGACTCAAGCGGGACCTCGAGAATCCCATCGCGACCACCTACATCCAGCTGGACCGTTGGGCCTACGGCGCGCGCGCCGGCTCCACCCATCCGCTTGCGCTTGGGCCCCGAGCGATCCTGGTGACGCTGGGCGTGGATGCGCAATGGCAGCGGGACGACCGGCTCAACCTCTCGCCGGACCGGACCCGGACCACGCGCGACCAGCTGGAGCGGGTGAGCGAGGTCGGCCCGTTCCTGGAGGTGCGCGCCGACCTCACGCGGGCCGCCACGCTCACGGCGGGGGCTCGGTACGATAGCGTGGCCTTCCGCGCGGACGACCGGCTGCTCACCGACGGGGACGATTCCGGCACCCGCGTCATGGCCGCGCCATCCGCCAGCGCCGGGATCACGCTTGACCTCGATCCTGCACTCCAGCCCTACGTCAGCATGTCAACCTCGTTCGAGACTCCCACCACGACCGAGCTGGCCAACCGTCCTGCGGGACCCGGCGGCTTCAATCCGGACCTGGAGCCGCAGACGGCGGTGAATTACGAGGTCGGCGTTCGGGGTTCGGGGTCCGGAGTTCGGGGCCCGGGCCCCGGGTCCCGGGCCCCGGGTCCCACCTGGACCTACAGCGTCGCCCTGTTCCAGGCCGACGTTCGAGACGAGTTGATCCCCTTCGAAGTACCCGGCGATCCCGGCCGCCGGTTCTTCCGGAACGCCGGCTCGGCGCGGCATCGAGGTCTGGAGGCCGGTGTGGCGCTGCAACCCATCCCGCGGTTGACCCTGGTGGGAGCCTACACCCTCACGGCATTCCGTTTTCGAGAGTTCCGGACCGCTACCGATACGCTGGACGGCAATACCATCCCGGGCGTGCCCGCGCACTACGTCCACGGCTCGGTGCGATACCGGGGGCCGAGGGGATGGTGGGTCGCCGCAGATCTTACGGCCTCGGCGGGTCTGTTCGCGAACGACCTCAACACCGTGCGGACCGACGCGTGGCAGACGCTGGGCGCCAGGACGGGCTGGGACGGGCAGGTCGGCGGCTGGAGCGTTGCCCCGTTCGCCGCGATCCGCAACCTCTTCGACGAGCGGTACATCGGGTCGGTCTCCGTCAACGCCCAATTCGGCCGGTTTTTCGAGCCGGCGCCCGGACGGAATGTCTACGTGGGCGTGGAGATAGGGCCGCTCTGAAGCGAACTGGGCGGTGCGGGAGTAGTCGGCGGGCCAGCGGGGTATTACTCTTGAGCGCTTCCCTAAATCACCCCAGAGGAGACCGCAGGCCATGAGGCTGAATACGTGGTATGAAGCCGGCTTGGTTGCCGGCATTGCACTGGTGTCCGCGTGTGGAGGGGAGACGCTGGAGCCGCTGCCCAGCAAGTTCCAGGCGGTGGTGGCGGGAGGCGTCCACTCGTGCGGCCTCGTGGAAGACGGCCAAGCCTTCTGCTGGGGCAACAACGTGTACGGCCAGCTGGGCGACGGCTCCACGAAGTCGCACGTCTACCCGGTCCCGGTCGTGGGCAGCGGTCGTTACGTCGCGGTGAGCGGCGGTGGCGGCCACACTTGCGCGATTGCCACGACGGGCGCGGCGCACTGCTGGGGATACACCTTCAACGGGCAGTTGGGGGACGGGACCCAGGGCAACGACGTCGGCCGAGCGACGCCGGCCCCCGTGGCGGGGAACTTGCGCTGGGTCAGCCTCAGTGCCGGAGGGGCCTACACCTGCGGCATCGCCACGGATAGTCTGGCCTACTGCTGGGGGTGGAACGCCGACGGCCAGCTGGGTGACGGCAGCAACACCGATCGTCCGGTACCCACGGCGGTCAGTGGCGGCCTGCGCTTCCGGTCCATCAGCGCCAACAACCGTCACACCTGCGGCCTGACCTTCGCCGGAGACGCCTATTGCTGGGGTTCCAATCAATACGGACAGTTGGGCACCGCTGACACGGAGGGCAGCAATACCCCGCGGCTGGTGAGTGGTGGCGGGGTGTGGACGGTGGTGGATGCCGGGTTTTCGCACAGCTGTGGCATGGCCGCCGGCGGCAGCGGATTCTGCTGGGGCAGGAACCACTTTGGGCAGCTGGGGCTGAGCGATACCGTCGGCGGCGGGGACCAGACCGGTCCGGTCCCGGTGGCCGGCGAGATCACCTGGGGAAGCCTGGACATGGGAGCGTACTTCAGTTGCGGCGTGGAGGCCCAAACCGAAGCCGCCTATTGCTGGGGGTACAACGGCAGCGGCCAGCTCGGCGGGAACGTTCCCGACACCTGCGCCGAAGAGGGCGGGACCGTGTCTCAGTGCGCCCTGAGCCCCGTCGCCGTGACCGGGGGCCTCTCGTTCGTCTCGGTCAGCGCTCACACCCAGCACGTCTGCGGCTTGTCGGTGGACGGCGTGGCGTATTGCTGGGGGCTGGGTTCGGACGGGCAGCTGGGGGACGGCCGGAAGGGGTCGGGGACCTTCGCCATCGAGCCCGTCAAGGTTGCCGGGCAGCCGTAGGGTGGAGGGAGAAGCCCGACGCAACCTCTCACGTCCCACATCCGAGGAGGTAGTTAGCGTGCCTGTCTTGTCTGGGTTACGCAGAACGGTCTTGGCACCGGCGGCCGTGCTCTTGCTGCCAGCCTACCTGTCCGCGTGCTTTCATTACGTTCCGGCCAGCCTCTCGCCGCTGCCGAAACCGAAAACGGAAGTACGGGTTACCCTCGCGAAGCCCATGGACATTACCATGGGGGAGTTCACGCTGCACGACGTCACCACGATCGAAGGCATCGTAACCGAGACCAACAGCGACACGCTGGGCCTGGTGGCTCGATGGCTCCGTCCACGTGTGGGACCAAAGTACGATGCGATAGGAGGGGCTTATTACTTCTCCTTGGAGGGTATCGGGCAACTTGAGCAGTGGCGGGTGTCCGGAAAACGGACGGCGGTGCTCTTGGCCGCCGGTGTGGCAGTGGCGGCCTTTTTCGTGGAGCTGGGCCGACGGGCGCTAGGTGGCGAACTGACTGGCCCGCCGACGGGAGACACCCAATCGGTGGTGGCGCCGAGGTAATCGTGGCGGGTCGGGGTGTACCGCGCTTTCACGCGCCGGTTCTGCTGATCCTGGCAGCCCCGGCCATCGCCTCAGCAGCGGCTCACTCCGCCCAGTCCCCGCCGAGCCTTGCAAGTCCGTCTGGCAACACGGTGACGTTCACCCGTGACATCGCCCCGATTCTGTTCCAACACTGCGTCGTGTGCCACCGCCCCGCCGGGCCCGCCCCGTTACCCCTGCTTACCTACCGGGATGCGAAAGACCGTGCAGCACTGATCGCCGCCGTCACGCGGACGCGGCGCATGCCGCCGTGGCTGCCGGAGCCGGGTCGGGGCCGGTTCGCCGGGGAGCGCCGGCTCAGCGATCGTGAGGTCGCCCTCATTGAGCGGTGGGTCGCCGAGGGCACACCCGAGGGCAATCCCGATCATCTC